>JBFHFW010000101.1:0-5280 GCA_041583395.1 Alphaproteobacteria bacterium | reverse complement strand
TTTGAAAAGAGAAGGTCAATATTCATAGCTTTATAAATTCCTATTGGTATATATAGTCTATCAGAGTCTGATGAGGAATGTATAGGGCATGTGCGGCATTACAGGGTTTTATGATCTAAAAAACACGCGGTCACGCGCGGAAATGCACGCGATCTGTCAGGCCATGAATAAGACGATTACCCATCGTGGCCCCGATTCCGCAGATATCTGGCAAGACCCTGATGTGCCTTTGGCGCTGGGGCACAGGCGCCTGGCTATTTTGGATTTATCCGCTGAAGGGCACCAGCCCAAAGCCTCTTTTTCGGGGCGCTATATGGTGGTCTATAATGGCGAGATTTATAACCATCTTGATCTGAGAAAAGAACTGGAGATTGCCGGTCACAATTTCAAAGGCCGCAGCGATACCGAAACGCTTCTCACCGCGATCGAGCATTGGGGGCTGAACCTGACTCTGCAAAAGATCGAAGGGATGTTTGCTTTTGTCTTGTGGGATCGTAAAGAGCGCCACTTGCATTTTATCCGCGACCGTTTAGGGAAAAAGCCGCTTTATATCGGTTGGGCAGGTAGTACGCTGATTTTCGGATCGGAGTTAAAGGCTCTGCGTGCGCATCCCGATATGGTGCCTGAAATCAATGAACAGGCGCTGAACCTAATGTTGCGCAATGGCTATGTGCAGGCTCCGCATGCGATCTATAAAAATATCCAGAGCTTGCCCGCGGGGTTCCGCCTGAAAATCGATACGCAAAATATAGAGGCCGGTGCGCGGCTTGATAAAATGATGGAGCCTTACTGGCATCATCTGCGCGCGATTGAAACCGCCAGAAATACGCTTCATACCGGATCGGATAGCCAGATTATCGACGAGTTCGAGGCTTTGCTTAAAACATGTGTCAGTGACCGCATGTTATCCGATGTGCCTTTGGGTGCGTTTTTATCGGGTGGAATTGATAGCTCCTCCGTGGTGGCGCTGATGCAGGAGCTCTCGAGCCGTAAAATTAAAACCTATGCGATTGGTTTCCGTGAGGCTGGATTTGATGAGGCCGTTTATGCCGCCAAAGTGGCTGATCATATCGGTACAGACCATCATCAGCTTTATGTTGATGCGTTGGACGCGATGAGTGTTATTCCAAAATTGCCCGATATGTATGATGAACCTTTTGCAGATATCTCGGCGATCCCGACATATCTGGTGGCAAAATTTGCGCGTCAGGATGTAACGGTGGCTTTGTCCGGTGATGGCGGGGACGAGATGTTGGGCGGCTATAACCGCCATATCACAGGCCCTAAAATCTGGGATAAAACGCGGCATATTCCGCGGCCTTTGCGCCATATTGCTGCCAAAGCGATCACAAGTGTGAGCGCCGCGCATTGGGATAAGCTCGTGCGCCAGCGTCCGCAATTCGGCACGGCCATTTATAAGGCGGCTTCAGTCATGGAGATTGACCAGCAAGAAGAGTTCTTTGCGCGCCTGACGGCACAGTGGGATACGCTGCCTGTGGCCAATGAAAACACGCCGCGCTTGCTATCCGATCAAAGTGACTGGCAAACAGGCACGCTCTCTTTTGCCGAGAAAATGATGTATTGGGATGCGCTGTCTTATCTGCCCAATGATATTTTAACCAAAGTCGATCGCGCGTCGATGGCGGTTTCTTTGGAAGCGCGCGCGCCGCTACTCGATCGCCGGATCTATGATTATGTCTGGCGCTTGCCGGAGCGTTTTAAAGTCCGCGACGGGCAGGGAAAATGGCTACTGCGGCAAGTGTTGCGCCGCTATGTGCCCGACCATCTGTTCGAGCGCCCTAAACAAGGATTTTCCATGCCTGTTGGCACGTGGTTGCGTGGCGATTTGCGCGATTGGGCGGAGGACTTGCTGGATGAACAGCAGCTTAAAGAACAAGGCTATCTAGATACAAAAATTATTCGCGATGTATGGGACGAGCACCTTGCGGGTAGGGGTGATCATGCCGTAAAACTCTGGACTGTTTTAATGTTTCAGGCATGGTATAAGCGCTGGATGTAGGTTAGGATAGCATCCGCAAAAAGGATCTTATTTATGAACATAGCAATCATTGGCGGCGCAGGATTTATCGGTACCAACCTTGCACGGCTCCTCATCGACGCTGGACATGAGGTCAGCATATTGGATGTTGCTTCATCGATGGCTTTCCCCGAGCGCTCGCATGTCGTTAGCGTTGAAGATCCTAAAACGCTGACCAAGGCTTTGGAAGGTGTCGAGATCATTTATAATCTGGCCGCCGAGCATCGTGATGATGTCTCGCCCATCCAGAAATATTACGATGTAAATGTTGAGGGTGCTAAAAATACCATCACCGCGGCCAAAGCCAACAACATCAAAAAAATTATCTTTACCAGCTCTGTCGCCGTATATGGATTGGATGCAGGTGAAAGCCGCGAGAGCGATACCCCAGCCCCCTTTAATGATTACGGACAATCCAAGCTGGATGCCGAAGCCGTCTTTAACGCATGGGCGAAAGAGGATGACGATAATAGTCTTGTCACAATACGGCTTGTCGCCACATTTGGCGAGCATAACCGCGGCAATATCTACACACTTATTAACCAGATTGCGCGCGGGAAATTCATTATGATCGGATCTGGTAAGAACCATAAATCCGTGGCTTATGTGAAAAATGTAGCAGCCTTTTTGCAGCATTGTTTAAGCCTTGGCACAGGCCAGCATCTTTATAATTATGCCGATAAGCCTGATCTGAATATGCGTGAGATGGTTTTGGGCATTCGCAAGGCGCTGGGGAAAGAGGGGCTTGGTTTGCGGTTGCCTTATATTCTAGGATTAACAGGCGGGTTTGCGTTTGATATTCTCGCCAAACTCACAGGCAAAACTTTTCCGATTAGTGCCATCCGCGTACAAAAATTCTGTGCGGATACGGTTGTGAATGCCGATAAGTTGGAAGAAACAGGTTTTAAGCGCCCCTATAGTCTGCATGACGGGCTGGATGAAATGATAAAGGCAGAGTTTAGGGTCAGAACCTATTAATTAAATGATATTCTGTTCAAATAAAAATATGAAGATACGAGGAAAACAAGCGCATGGAAGTGTTATTCAACTTTCAAGCTTGTTTGACAAAGTAGATTCGTGTTTTTATTTGAACCTGAAGCAGGCACGGCAAATTTTTGTATCTGTGTGCTCAGATCGCTTGACCTTAGCGCGGCTAGGGACATGCGCGATCTTTGCAAACATCTATTAAAAATTTGACACGTGCAGAATACAATGAATTTATAGGTCCTGACCCTCAATGAACAAAAACACACAAGCAAAACCCAAGCTTCTTTATGTGATCAATCATATTGATTGGTTCTGGTCACACCGTTTACCCCTCGCGCGTGGTGCGCAGGAAGCAGGCTATGATGTCCATGTTGCTGTCACAGGTGCGGAAGGCGATACGAAACTCAAAGCAGAGGGTTTCACGGGTCATGAGCTTCCAGCTTCTGATCAAGGATTTTTGCCGCTGACAATGCTGAAGACAATCTGGGCGATCCATAAATTAATGCGCACAGAAAAGCCAACATTGGTGCATGCGATTACACTGAAATATGCATTTTTAGCCGGATTGGCGGGACGCCTTAATCCGGATGTGAAGCTGGTGCATACGCTGGCGGGGCTGGGTTATCTTTTTGCAGGTGAAGGCTGCAAGCCCAAAATTTTGCGCACACTCATTGGCCCGGTTTTAAAGCTGGCGCTGAAAGGCAAAAATACCGAGCTGATCTTCCAAAATCCTGATGATCTGGCATTACTCCTTAGCCGTAACTTCGCACGGGAAGAACAATGTACGCTGATCCGTGGATCGGGCGTTGATACAGACGAATTTAAACCTCAGCCCGAGCCGGAAGAAACCGAGGCACCTGTTGTTGTGATGCCCACGCGCCTTGTCCATGATAAAGGCGTTGCTGTTTTTGTCGAGGCTGCGCGTATCCTCAAAGCCCGCGGGATCAATGCGCAATGCCAGATCGCGGGTGGTGTCACGACCAATAATCCGCTGGCGATTTCCCAAGCGGAAATGGAAGAGATGGTGGCCGATGGTGCCGCGCAGTGGCTCGGGAAAGTGTCCGATATGCCCAAGCTTTTGGCGGGTGCGACTTTGATTGTTTATCCATCTTATTACCGCGAAGGCATTCCCAAAGTTCTGTTAGAGTCGGCTGCGATGGGTAAAGCCATCATCACCACCGATCACCCGGGTTGCCGTGAGGCCGTAGCCCACAATGATAATGGGTTGCTGGTGCCCGTGAAAGATGCAGAAGCCACTGCGAACGCGATTGAGGCATTGCTTGGCGATAAGGAAAAACGCCAATCCATGGGCAAGAAAAGCCGCCAACGCGCCGAAGAGGAATTCGATGTCCGCTTGATCGTCGAAAAGACGCTGCAAGTTTATTAGATCCTAGAAGCTGTGCGTATACTCAATCGCATTGCGTCCGTCAGAAAATAAAATGCGCAGGTCTTTGCCTTTTAAAAACTCCTGCACATTATCCATGTCACTGGTTGCCGGAATTTTGATGAGAGCTTTGCGGGGATCGTTTTTGTCAGGTGTAATTTCCGGTATACCGGAAAAGCTGTAATCTTCACTGACCACGATTATTTCGGTCTGATCAAAGCCATTATGAGCCTCGGCAGAAAAAACCAGATTATCACGACCAAGAACAATCGTATCGATACGTAGCGCCTTGATATTTCCTTGGTACGGCAAAGCCTGTTGACGGCGTGTGATCAATGCGGCGGATTGCCCGTCAAGATCGCTGGTCAGTGTGATGCCGTCAGGGACGCAAATATCCTGACATACAATCATATCCAGCTTAAGGTTTAGCTTTGCTGGTGTACTTTCATCTATCCGTGTGATGTGTAAGGGAAAGGATACTTTATCTTTATAACCGTTAATCACCAAACCTGCTTCTTCCAGCCGCCGCGGGAACGGATAAAGCAGCTCAACATTCTGGATGTTTTCAGATCCCGCCCAATCAATACTTGGGGGGAGGCCACTATCACCCGGCACCTGCCAATAGGTATGCCAGCCTTCCATCATTTGCACATCCAAAGCCGCATCATTGGGCATGGTTTGATCGCTTAGGATGCGTGCGCGGATATAGTCTCCATTTTGCCATTGTGTCTGGGTTTGTGCGTGTGCAGCAGAAGAAAAAATTAAACACGTGAGCAGGCTGTAAAATAGGAATTTGCGCATTATATAACTCTCATATATGATCAATATATCCATTATAACGCAAAAGGTCACAAAAGATGAGTGATTATCT
>JBFHFW010000100.1:0-5299 GCA_041583395.1 Alphaproteobacteria bacterium | reverse complement strand
GACTTTTTCAACAGTCGGCTATGGTGATGTGATCATAGAAAATAAGTGGCGCTTGATTGCCGGCTTAGAATCCGCCAACGGCTTTATGTTATTCGGCTGGAGCACCGCATTTATTTTTGAAATTATGTCCCGTCTATACGATACGACACCTTTGGGGAAAGAAAGAT
This sequence comes from Alphaproteobacteria bacterium, assembly GCA_041583395.1. Classification (GTDB taxonomy): domain Bacteria; phylum Pseudomonadota; class Alphaproteobacteria; order Micavibrionales; family Micavibrionaceae; genus UBA6929. Next base: position 5,132 of record JBFHFW010000100.1, on the reverse strand, counting down.
GACCGCAAGATTATACATTTTATCATTACTCGGCTTTATCCTTCTGACAATGCCGGCACATGCAAAAGAACTGGATTTTGAAACCTGGCTTTCCGGTCTCAAAATACAAGCCCTCAACAAAGGGATATCCCAAGAAACGATTGATGCAGCTTTAAACGATATTGCGCCTATTCCACGTGTGATTGAGCTGGATCAAAAGCAGCCTGAGGGGCGCCTTAGCCTTGCGCAATATCAAAAAAATGTGATCTCGGATGCAAGAATACGGCAAGGTCGCCGTCTTTACAGGGAACATCGTGCCGAACTTGAAAAAGTTGCCCAGAATTATGGTGTTCCCGCACACTATATCGTGGCACTTTGGGGAATAGAGACAAACTATGGCCAAAACACAGGCGGTTTTAAAGTGATAGATTCTCTGGCGACGCTTGCTTATGAAGGACGGCGTGCACGCTTCTTCCGTGCAGAGCTTTTGGATGCTTTGCAGATCTTGGAAGACGGGCATATTACGCCTGCGAAAATGAAAGGCTCTTGGGCAGGTGCTATGGGGCAATGCCAGTTTATGCCATCTAGTTTTAAGGCATTCGCCGTAGACGGTAATAATGATGGTAAACGGGATATATGGACAACATTGCCTGATGTTTTTGCATCAACCGCAAATTACCTTTCCCAAAGCGGTTGGGTTGCCGATCAGCGTTGGGGGCGGCCTGTTAAAATCCCTGTAAACTTTAACCGGAATGAAATCAGCACAGACATAACAAAACCACTGCAAGAATGGCGTGACATGGGTATAACAACACTGTCCGGCGCGCCCCTTCCTGTCGCCAGCGGCATGGCAGCCTCACTTATTCAGCCAGATGGTGAAAATGGAGAGGCGTTTTTGGTTTACAACAACTTCCGTGTTTTACTAAAATGGAACCGTTCTACATATTTTGCGAGTTCTGTCGGGCTGCTTGCTGAAAAAATAGCCTCTTAAACCGGATAAAATGACCATGCATACAAAATCTTTTTTTCTACTTTTTTTAACAAGCATCCTCTTATCAGCCTGTTCTGGCAACCAAGAAAAGCTGGAAATCACAAATGAGCGACCGATTTCGGCAGCAATCAAGAATAAAAACACTGGCAACTTCAAAGTTGGCAATCCATATAAGGTAGCTGGCAAAAGTTATACGCCAACAGAAACCTATAATTTCACCCAAACAGGCATAGCCTCATGGTACGGCCCTCAGTTTCATGGCAAAAAAACAGCCAATGGCGAAATTTTTGATATGAATGACCTGACCGCCGCACATAAAACGCTGCAAATTCCATCCATCGTCCGCGTAACCAATTTAGAAAACGGACGTTCTGTCGTTGTGCGTATTAATGACCGAGGCCCCTTTAAACGGGGCCGTGTGATTGATATGTCCAAGCGTGCGGCAGAAATATTACAGTTCAAAAATCAGGGCACTGCCCGCGTTAAAATCCAGTTATTACCGGAAGAGAGTCGCAAAGTCGCTGAAGCTGCCAAACGTGGAGACAGCACACAAGGCGTAGAATTGGCTATGAATGACATGCCATCCCTTGATCCTTTGGAGGCAACGGATATAACAACAGCACAAAATGCGATTCCTCCCTCTATTGAAGTACAGCCATTAAACGCGCCAGAGCCTATAACGATGACGCAACAAAGCATCTCGTCAGATGCGGCTATTCAACAAATCCCTGTGCTGCCGCATAATATTTATGTGCAAGCCGGATCTTTTTCCGAACAAGCCAATGCCGCACGTTATGCGCAAACCCTTGAGCACCTTGGAAAAGTTGATATCTACCCCGCCGAAATTAATGGCCAACAATACTTCCGTGTACGTTTTGGCCCCATGAAAGACGTCGCAGATGCCGACACTGTTTTATCCAAACTTGCTGATTCAGGCAGTGAAAATGCAATTATTATCGTGGACTAACAAATGACTCTAAAACTGATTACAACTCTGGCACTTATCCTTTTTGCTTTTTACCAGCCCGCACAGGCCAACCCGATAAAGACACTCGCACGCCAAGCGATTGTGATTGACGAAACGACGGGAACAGTGCTTTTTGAAAAAAATGCCGATGAACGCATGCCGACATCATCAATGAGCAAGGTCATGACAACCTATGCCGTCTTTGACGCTCTGAAAAAAGGCAATATTGCCCTCAATGACACCTTTTTAGTCAGCGAAAAAGCATGGCGCAAAGGTGGCTCCAAGATGTTTATCGAGGTCGGCAAGCATGTCAAAATCGAGGATCTTTTGCGCGGTGTTATTATACAATCTGGTAATGATGCCACGATTGCACTGGCTGAAGGCCTTGCCGGCACGGAAGAGGCTTTTGCAAAAGGCCTAACCAAAAAAGCCCAGGCTTTGGGTATGAATGACTCAAACTTTAAAAATGCCAGTGGTTGGCCGGATCCGGAGCATTATTCAACAGCACGGGATCTAGCAAAGCTAGCTTCTGCGCTTATTAAGAGCTTCCCTGAATATTACAAATATTTCTCGGAAAAGACATTTACCTATAACAATATCAAACAAGATAACCGTAATCCTTTGCTCTATCGTGATATCGGTGCAGATGGCGTAAAAACAGGCCATACAGAGGTTGGGGGCTATGGGCTTATTGGATCAGGCGTTCATAATGGACGGCGTGTCACGATTGTAATTAATGGCCTGCAAAGTGAAAAAGATCGCGCACAAGAATCGGCCAAACTTCTTGATTGGGGATTAAAGGGATTTGAACTCAAGAAACTATTCGCTGCAGATACAATCATCGAATATGCCGATGTTGCACTTGGTAAAGAAGGCAATGTTGCTTTGATCACAAATAAAGACGTCGTGATGACCGTTCCGATTTTGCCCAGCGAAGACATCACAGCTCGGGTGGAAATGCAGTCCCCTGTTATAGCTCCGATTAGGGCAGGGCAGGAAATCGGCACATTGATTATAAAAGTTCCGGATCTAAAAGAACATAGAGTCCCTGTCTTTGCTGCGCAGGATGTAGAGAAGCAGGGCTTTATCAGCAGTGTTTTTGCCAAAGCCAAATATCTCTTAAGTGGTGCATAGATAATGCCTCAAGGCCTGTTCATATCATTCGAAGGCGGGGAAGGCAGCGGTAAAACCACCCAGATTAACCGTCTTGCCGAAACACTGACGGCTCAAGGCCATAAAATCATCACAACCCGCGAACCCGGCGGCGTGCCGGAGGCCGAGAAAATCCGCAATCTTCTGGTGCAGCGTGATGGTGGAAATTGGACAGCGGATGCCGAGATGCTGCTCTTTTGTGCGGCGCGGGTTATGCATCTGGAAAAGCTGATTAAACCAGCGCTCGCCGAAGGGAAGATCGTGATTACGGATCGCTTTAGCGATTCTACAATGGCTTATCAATGCTATGGGCATGGTGCGGATAAAGACAAATTGCAGATGCTCGATGAGCAATTTATCGGCGGCGCCAAGCCTGATCTGACCTTTATTCTTGATATTCCTGCCACAGTCGGGCTATCCCGTGCCACGGGGCGTATGATCGAGGATGATACAACCGAAGACCGCTTTGAAAAGCTGGATATTGCTTTTCATGAACGCCTTCGTCAGGGGTTTCTCGAGATCGCAAAACAAGAGCCCGAGCGCTGCCATGTGATTGACGCGACGAAGTCCGTGGATGAGATTGCATCAAAGATTGCTGATATCGCTGCGGGCGCGTTAAAGTAGTTCCATGGATTTATTTGGAGAAACAGCACCTGCGCCATCAAAAGCAGAACCCGCCGCACAGCAACAACAAGCTGCGCCTGCGATGATGGATATGATGGCAACAAGCCCTTTGATATCAGGGGAAGAGGGCTTGGGAAATCCGCGCGCCGCCACACAATGTCTTGGGCATGAGATTATCGAGCACCAACTGCTTGAGCTGTATAATGCTGGGCGTATGCCGCATGGTCTTATATTTTCGGGCATTAAAGGCATTGGAAAAGCCACTATGGCTTATCGTTTGGCCAAGTTTCTTTTTAAAAACGGCCTGCCTGCCGATCCAAATGCCGTTGATATGTTTGGTGATGCGCCTGTGCAGCCGACCTCTCTTGATGTTGATCCCTCTGATCCCAATGCGCAGCGTGTGATATCCGGTGGGCACCCCGATTTCTTGAGTATCGAGCGGCTTTATGATTCCACAAAAAACACAACCAAGGCCAGCGTTGAGGTTGCGGAAATCCGTAAGGTTACGCCATTCCTGCGTATGACGGCGGGTGAGGGTGGATGGCGCATTGTGATCATCGATGATGCGGATACAATGAACCGCAGTGCGCAAAATGCACTCCTTAAAATCCTTGAGGAACCACCTAAAAATACAGTTCTTATATTGGTGGCGCATCGCCTTGGAGCGCTCATTCCAACGATCCGCTCCCGCACCCGTACGATCAATTTCCAGCCTTTGGCGGATGAGCATATCATGCATTTATTGGAGAAAAGCGAACATAGTATTGCACAAACCGATATGCAGAATTTAATCCGCATATCAGAAGGCTCGGTTGGTACGGCGCTGCATTTTTTAGAAGAGGGCGGGCTTGATACGTTATCCCAGATTAATGGCATTTTTCAATCCTACCCCAATTGGAACTGGACAGAGATCCATGTGCTCTCCGAATATTTCGCACGCAAAGGGCAGGAAAAAAGCTATGACAGCTTTGCAGCTCTAATGTGCTGGATATGCGAACAGCTCTGCAAAGCCAAGGGCAGGGGGATCGCACCGGAGGGACAAGTCTTTGAAACAGACGCGCTCCAAAGTCTATTGCGTAAATCTTCACTTGAACAACTGCTCAATATCTGTGAAAACTTAAATGAGCACTTTAGCAAAGTGCAGCGCGCAAATTTAGATAAGAAACAAGCCGTCTTGGGGGCGTTCTCACTCATTACGGCTTAGATGGAGCAAGCCGCCACATGAGCAAAACACCTTTTTATATCACCACTGCTATTTCATACGTGAACGGCGTGCCGCATTTAGGGCATGCCTATGAGGTTATATTGGCCGATGTCATGGCACGCTTTAAGCGCCTTGATAATTGTGATGTGCATTTTCTAACCGGCACAGACGAGCATGGTGAGAAGGTTGCAAAAACAGCTGAGGAAAACGGCAAG
>JBFHFW010000099.1:0-5303 GCA_041583395.1 Alphaproteobacteria bacterium | reverse complement strand
CAACCACTTGCATATTTTCTGTGATCCTAATCCTGATACCGAAAAATCCTACAAAGAGCGCCAACGCCTGTTCAATGGTGTCATGGGATGGGATCAATATAACCCCAAATTACTCTCCAAAGGCGGGTGTATTTTCTCACGCGCGGATAAAACGCTTGAGCTCACACCGGAAATCCAGCAACGCTTTGACATCAAAGATAAAAAGGTTACACCCAATGAGCTTATCCGCGCCATGTTGGGCGCACGCACAGATCTGTTATGGTTTGGCGGTATCGGCACCTATATCAAAGCCAGCAACGAAAGTAATAACGATGCGGATGATAAAGCCAATAACGCGATACGCCTCAATGGCAAAGACATCCGCGCCAAAGTCATTGCAGAAGGCGCAAATCTCGGCGTGACCCAACGTGGACGGATCGAATTTTCGCAATGCGGCGGCAAAATCAATACGGACTTCATCGATAACTCCGGCGGTGTGGACAGCTCCGACCACGAGGTCAATATCAAGATTTTATTCCGCGCCATCATGGATGATGCCAAATACAAAATGGATACAAAATCCCGCAACAAGTTGCTGGAAAAGATGACCAAACAGGTTGAAGATCACGTCCTGCGTCACAATTACCAACAGGCTCAAGCGGTATCTTTGGCCGAAATAACAGCTCCTGAAAATCTCGAAGATCATAATGAACTCATCATGGATCTGGAGCGTGAACAAGGGCTAAACCGCGCTATTGAATTCCTTCCCAGCGCCAAAGAAATCGAAAAAAGACTAACCGAAGGGCATGGTCTCACACGACCAGAGCTTTCCATTCTAATCTCTTACGCAAAAATCACCTTTACTGGTGAATTACTGAAAAGTGACATTCCCGACAGTCCGGATATGCAAAACTGGCTGCTGGATTACTTCCCCGAAGAACTTAAAAAGAAATACAGCACCGAAATTAAGCAGCATAAACTGGCGCGCGAAATTATTGCCACCATGATGGCAAACTCGCTGATTAACCGCATGGGACCGACCTTTATTCAGTCCCGCATGCAAAAAACAGGTGCCAGCTGCGAAGCCATCGCCAAAGCCTATATTCTCGTGCGTGAGGCCTTCGATCTGCGCGCATTATGGGATAGCATCGAGGCACTTGATAATCTTGTCCCCGCCCAGGTACAACTCCGCGCCATGAAAGATATTGCAAAACTCTCGGAGCACGCAATTACATGGTTCCTGAGAAGCCTTGGTGAAGACATCAATATCGCCACAGAAGCGAAAAACTACAGCGATAATATCAAAAATCTCTCTGCCAATCTGAAAACACTTGTGGTTGGTGACCTCAAAGAAGGCATCGAGCAACGCACACAAGCAGGCATCAATAATGGCCTGCCTAAAGATATTGCTTATCAAATTGCAATCTTGCCTGTCCTGACATCAGCCTGCGATATCATCCGTATTGCATTACAAAGTGGTACAGATATCCAGCGCACAGCCAAAACCTATTTTGCGCTCGGACAACGCTTCCAGCTTGATTGGCTGCGCACACAAGCCTCTTATCTGGATTCTGGATCGCAATGGCAAAAAGGTGCAATTTCCGGCCTGATCAATCATATCTATAACGGGCAAGCGCACATCACCGCGCACATCCTCAGCGATATGAAAGACATCATTAAGGAAGAAAATGGCGGCCGCCACAGCGATATCACGAAAAAGTGGGCTGAAAAGCATGCCAACCGCGTGAATGAGGTTGAAACCCTCTTTGAGCGCCTCCGCGCCGAAGGAACGATTTCCTTACCCAAATTGGTACTGGCTGAACAGCAGTTGCGGAATTTATATGCGGCTTAAAATACTGTAGTTATTTACAGTGCGCACGCTAGTAATATAAGCAGCCCGTAATTACGGCTGGATTGGAAAACGGCAAGCGCGCTGGCGGCATCATCGCTTTGCCAGTGGCGCAATTGCCATACGGCATATCCCGCCGCGGCATTATCCGCATAAGTTTTCAAACATCGAAGGAGTTAATGACAAATAATTCACCATCATTTCCATCCACGTCTGTAATTATCCAGCGTACTTTATAATATTGCTGACCATGCTGAACCTCTTCTGCAAACTCTACTTTGACTGTTACCTTTGTAATTTGAGAATCTTCAGAGATATGAGGATTGATGATAAGGGGGCAGTCTTCAATAATAGAGGCATATAAAGAAATGAACTTAGATGAATTTGAAGATGTGTGTTCAGGCACAGATACATAATGTGTTTCAAGAAACTTTTTAATATCTTCAATCAAGTTATTAAATTTAGAGATGTTCTGTATTTCTGTTGGAAGATTGTTGTCACCGTTAACTAAAAGTAAGTGTCCCTGGTTGAAATAGGATAAAACATTTTGTGCTGCAGGACCCTGTAATTTTGAATGTAATGCCCAGTTGCAGTAAAATTTAAGAAGTTCGAAATCAGGGTTTGGATCTTCTTGCTCTAATATTTTTCTTATGCATGTAAGTAAATAAACGACATGGCATTCTTTAGTAATGCCGCCATTTATCAAGTTTTGCATTTTGATGCAGATGCTTGGGATCAAGTCTTAACTCCTAAAAATTTTAATTACCGTAAATTCAGCAATCCAAGCACTCTGGTTCAGGACGATCTCCCGAAGTCTTAGCTTTTAAATCTACAGCGCGCACGCCAATAATATAAGCAGCCCGTAATTACGGCTGGATTGGAAAACAGCGAGCGCGCTGGCGGCATCATCGCTTTGCCAATGACGCAATTGCCATGCGGCATATCCCGCCGCGGGCAGTAAAAATAACGATGCCCATACGCCTTGCACCATGATCAAAGCCACAGCGATTAAAACCCATGAGCCCGTGTAAAAGCCGTGCACCCAGCGCGTACTATGCTCTGCGAATTTCAACGCCGTGGATTTAATGCCCACCAACGCGTCATCTTCCTTATCCTGATGCGCGTATACCGTGTCATAGCCAAGCGTCCATAAAATTGCCGCCGCATAAAGGATAAGTGCCGGTATTTGCACGGTCGCCGTAATCGCACTCCACCCCATTAAGGCGCCAAAATTAAACACCAACCCTAAAAAAGCCTGCGGCCACCACGTGATGCGTTTCATTAATGGATAAATCGCAATAAGCGGCACACTGAGAATGCCCAACAAAATTGTCACAATATTCATCTGCACCAAAACCCACAGCCCGATGAATAACAACACAACCAAAAACACCAAAGCCTGCCAAATTTTCACATCACCCGCCGCCAATGGTCGCAAGGCTGTGCGCTCCACACGCTGATCAAGCTTGCGGTCCCAGATATCATTTACGACACAACCCGCCGCGCGCATAACAACAGCGCCGAGCGCAAACAACGCGAATACTTTCCAGTCCCGCGCATTCATCGCCATCACCCCGCCCGAAGCCAGAACAATCGACCACCATGCAGGCAGCAACAACAGCCATATCCCGATCGGACGATCAAGCCGCGCGAGATAGATATAAGGCTGCACAAATGCCGGCAGCGCTTTTTGCCATTTCCACTTTCGAATATCGGTATGAATATGCTTTAATGAGCCCATGAGTGATTTACACACAAAACCCCGCATCTATCAAGACCTCCCCCTTGAAAATCAGGGAGAAATCACACTCACCTCCGAAGCAAGCCATTACTTAAAGAATGTATTGCGCAAAAAAGAAGGCGATGAAGTGCGTATCTTTAACGGGCGTGAGGGTGAATATCTGGCTACACTCGGCACCATTGGAAAAAAAACTGCGACCGCGATTTTGAACAAACAGATTTTTGCTCAACCCACACATATCGAACATATCCATCTATTCTTCGCGCCCATTAAAAAAGCCCGCATGGATATTTTAATCGAAAAAGCTGTCGAGCTTGGCGTGACGGATCTTCATCCTGTCACCACCGAGCGCACCGAGTACCGCAAACTCAACGAGACCCGAATCACGGCGCAAATCATTGAGGCCGTCGAACAATGCGAGCGCCTGAATATCCCGACGCTGCACCCGATACAAACACTGGATCAAAAACTAAGAAGCTGGGATAGCCCCTTACTTTGGGCAGCAGAACGCTACGACGCCTCGCATCTGTCCACCATCACCGGCGATAATTACGCCTTCCTCATCGGCCCTGCCGGGGGCTTCACACCACAGGAATGCGAGAAACTCAAACGCCATGATCAAGTCACACCGATATCGCTTGGCGAGGCAGTCTACCGTTCTGAAACCGCCGCACTGCTCTGCCTTGCCCACGCGCAACTGCAAAAAACTCAATAAAAATCCTTATGCCCCTTGCATTTATGCTCGCATCTTATTAAGTCTTACGGCATTATAGTATCGCGCTGATTTTGGGCGCGTAAAAATATGTGAACATAAACAAAGTGGTAACCATGAAAAAACTATTCGGATTTTTACTTATTGCCCTTCTGGCCGGCACAACCGGAGCATTCGCCGATGGCCTTGCAACAGACTGGCAGCTTGGCCTTCAAAACGCGGCATCACCAACGGCAGAGCGTATCGGCGACTTTCATAACATGATGCTTTATATCATTACAGCAATCACAATTTTTGTTCTCGTGTTGCTGCTCTACGTCATGGTACGCTTTAACAGCCGCGTCAATCCAAAACCCGCGAAATTCACGCATAATGTTTTGATCGAAGTCATCTGGACAGTTGTTCCCGTGGTGATTTTGATCCTCATTGCGATCCCTTCATTCAAATTGCTTTATTACGCCGATCGTACAGCAGAGCCTGAAATGACTTTGGAAATGACCGGATACCAATGGTACTGGGGTTACGCATATCCCGACAATGAAGGCATTAACTTCATGTCTTATATGATTCCCGAAGATGAAATCGATACATCGAAAGGTCAAAAACGCCTGCTTTCAACAGATAACCCTGTTGTTTTACCAATTGATACAGATATCCAGCTCATCGTAAAAGCTGCCGACGTTATCCACGCCGTTGCTTTACCCTCGCTCGGTATCAAACTGGACGCCGTCCCCGGTCGCACAAACGAAACATGGATGCGGATCAATAAACCCGGCACATATTACGGCCAGTGTTCAGAGCTTTGCGGCAAGGACCACTCTTTCATGCCGATCGAGATCAAGGCTGTGACCAAAGAAGAATTCAAGGCATGGGTTCAACGTGCCAAGCTTGAGTTCTCATCCCTTCAAACCCTTTCAAACACTCAGTTAGCTTACGCGGAGACAAAGTAAATGTCAGATCACAAACCCGGATTTTTCACTCGTTGGTTCCTTTCCACAAACCATAAGGATATCGGAACCCTT
>JBFHFW010000098.1:0-5329 GCA_041583395.1 Alphaproteobacteria bacterium | reverse complement strand
TGCCGCACGAAAGCGCGAGGCCAGATCAGCCACCGCAAAATCAATAGCGCTCGGGCTCATCCGCATAGTGATCAGGAAGGTACGCTGTTCTTCTTTAAAAATATTATAGAGATGAAAGAGTGTTGTCTCGGCCTCACGATCCCCTAACCAAGGATCAAGCCCATCAATAACCAAACATTTAGCTTTTTCTGCCAGTTGCTCTGCCGTTTCTAAAGTGAGCATTTCCGGCTTAATCAGAGCAGCGCCCGTGCGCTCTTGCCACACGGCAGCCAAATGCGTTTTACCGCTGGCTGCGGGGCCACTTAAAATAAGCGCCGGTGCAGGCCAATCCGGCCAGCGATCCACCCATGCGGCGGCATCTTTGTTCTCGGCACCGATCAGGAAATCCTCCCGCCCCATAGCCGGGCGCGATACAAAATCGAGAGGAATTTGCTGGGCGGGTGCTTGCATGGCTTACTTCTTTTTGACCTTGTTTGCCGCGGCCTTGTAATAATTACTCGCCTTATAGCGCTTGATAGCAAAAGCCGCCAGCACACTGACAATGGCTGCCACAGGCACCGCAATCAGCATGCCCAAAATACCGAACAAACTACCGCCTGCCATCAGTGCAAAGAAAATCCATAGCGGGTGCAAACCAACAGAGCCACCGACTAATTTCGGCGTTAAAAAATTGCCTTCAATAATTTGTCCCGCGATAAAGATCCCGCCGATCAAGCCAATGAAAGATATGTCTCCACCACTTTGAAAGCCAGCCACGACAACCGCAATGACGAGTCCCAAAATAGAGCCCAGCATCGGGATAACGGATAAAAGACCCGCTGTGATACCGATTAAAAACCCGTATTTCAGCCCTGCCAATGTGAGCGCTACCGCATAAAGTCCGCCCAATATAACCGCGACGGAGATCTGCCCGCGGATAAATCCGGCAAGCTTGGTATTAATCTGTCCCAAAATGTCTTTTATCGTTGTCTTCATATGTTTTGGCCAAAGGTCATCTAACCACGCATTGAGTGCCTTCCATTCCTTCATCATGAAATAAGCCACAATCGGCGTGATCACTGCAAGTGATATCATATCCAAAATGGCGATGCCTCCTGCCGCCAAATAAGATGCAATCGATACACCGACCTTTGATGCCTCACCCGCTTTTGCACTTAGATCCTGCGTACCGATCAGGCTCTCCAGCTTTTGCGTATAGGGTGCGGCAAGTTCTTGCAGGGAACTCAGATAGCGTGGAAACTCCGCTGCGAAATCACTCGCCTCACGATATAAAATCGGCGAAACAACCGCGATCAAAGCCATCGCAGCAAGATAAAAACCCGCCACAATCAATAATGCGGCTGTCCCCCTGCCGATTTTCATCGCCACCATCTTTTCAACCAACGGATCAAGCAGATAAGCGATCACAAGCCCCAATACAAAGGGCAAAAGCACGGCCTGAAAAATCGTGATAAAAGCCACAAAAAGCGCGAGTGTTAAACTCCAGAAAATCAAGTGATGCTGCATGGTCATGGCGCTGTCACTCCGGGAATTGATATCCCTTTACTGCGGCTACCACGTAGCCTCAGGTCATAAACACGGTTTTTCTCAACATTCATCCCCATAATATTCGTTTCAATTTGCGGGGCTTCCAAAATAAAATCAGCTTGTTGCAAAGCCAAACGCAAGCGCTCTTCATCGCCCTGATAGGATAGAGCAACAGATGCATAACGCGGCGTAATGGATTTCACATCGACATGTTCAATCCCATAAACATGGTTCAAAGCGCGCTGGATACGCACCCATTCCTGCAAAGATCCAAAACCTATATGCACGTTCATAATTTTTGTATCCGCAGATGCCACAATCGTTTTATTTTTCCAATCCTGACGCAGCTCAGCCTGCACACGTTTAACCGCCACGTCATAAAAATCCTTACGACTCTGATCAGGTTTTGCTGCTACAAAAATTTGACGCACATGTTCGGGCTGTTCACGGTCGGTACGGTAGAGATTGATTTTCAAAGTACCATAAACAATATCATCAGGATTGGTCGCACGTACCAGTGAACTATCGGGCGTTGCAATTGCCAAAATGGCTTCCTTGGAATTATAGCGCCGCAACATCTCGACCAAGCGCCCGTTATCATAGGACATCGCCTGATCATCATTGATATCGTGCATATCCTGTAAATCACCGATCGGGACAACAAAGGGCACAAGCCCGTCAGCACCGGTTTCGCCGCGCGCCCAGGCCTGCATCCAGATATTCCCCTGCGCCCATAACGCCATCCCTTCATAGCTCTGATAAAACGGCAAGATCAGGATCGGTTGAGAGCTAACATCCGTATAGCTCAACCCTTTTTGTGCAAAAAAGCGCTGCACTGCTTTGTCTTTAAAGCGAAACGTATAGGTGCCGACATAGCGCACAGCAGAAAGCTGCTCTTTTGTGACTTCATAATCCTGCACTAATGTTGAGATCACCTGAGAATCAGGAATTACCAGTTCCGCAAATTCAGCATCGGACAATGTGCGCTGTGCTAAAACCGTAAAGGCCTTTGTTTGCGCTTGCTCAAAAGCCTGATTGCGGGCGCTCAGTGCATTATTCGCACTTACATCTACTTCGATCCCTGCAACGGTAAAAAGTGCGCTTGAAGCAAAAACCGGCGCGGCAAAAAGCAAAAAACCGAAGAAAAAGACTGTACCCAGCGCCTTAAAATGCTTATAGAGTATGCTCATTGGTTGATCGGTTCCTTTTTACTGATAAGAGTTCTTTATAAAGAGATAAAGATGAAGATGCAAAAGAAAGACAGCGCATATAAACAAGCAGGCGTGGATATTGATGCGGGCGCAGAATTGGTCGAACGTATCAAGCCCGCGATTAAAAAAACGCATCGCTCCGGCGTTATGTCGGGACTTGGTGGCTTCGGGGCTTTGTTTGACCTGAAAGAGACAGGCTATAAAGATCCTGTTTTGGTCTCCGGCACCGATGGCGTTGGTACAAAAATCAAGGTCGCCATTGATATGGGCGTGCATGACACGATCGGTATTGATGCCGTGGCCATGTGTGTGAATGACATTATCGTCCAAGGCGCCGAACCCCTTTTCTTCCTTGATTATTTTGCCACGGGCAAACTGGATGTTGATGTTGCCGAAGCCGTTGTTAAAGGCATTGCGCGCGGGTGCGAGGAAAGTGGCTGCGCCTTAATCGGTGGTGAGACAGCCGAAATGCCCGGTGTGTATGCACAGGAAGATTATGATATCGCAGGCTTTGCCGTTGGCGCGGTCGAGCGTGACAAAATGATCACCGGTGAGAATATCAAGGCTGGCGATGTGATGCTCGGCCTGCATTCCAGCGGCTTGCACTCCAATGGTTTTTCTCTGGTACGTAAGATCCTTGCGGATGAGAAGCTCGGCTATGATTCCATTGCGCCCTTTGATAATAGAAAAAGCTTGGGCGAATTCATTCTGACACCGACGAAGCTATACGTGAGATCACTACTCGCGGTGATGAAAGAGCACACAATCAAGGGTATGATCCACGTCACGGGCGGTGGGTTTTTCGAGAACGTTCCACGCATCCTGCCCGAGAATTGTGCCGCACGCATTGATGCCACACAATGGGAGCTTCCCAAGCTGTTCCATTGGCTGGGCGAAACCGCGAATATCGCCCATGATGATATGGCCACGACACTCAATTGCGGGATTGGCATGATCGTAATTTGCAGCCCCGATGAGGCTGATGCGATCGGTCATATTTTAGAGGATCACGGCGAAGAAGTCTCTCGCATTGGCTTCATTGAAGAACGCACGGATGCCGCCGTCATCCTTGAAAATACGGAGAGCGCGTGGTGGAGCGTCAAATAAAGCTCGCTGTTTTTATTTCTGGAAGTGGCTCGAATTTACAAGCGCTCATCGATGCATGTGCCGATGAGAACTACCCCGCGGAAATTGCCGTTGTTCTTTCCAACAAAGCCGATGCTTATGGTCTGGAACGCGCGAAGACAGCCGGTATTTCTACCGAGATCATCAGCCATAAAGAACCTGAATTTGAGGCACGGATTGCAGAAGCGCTTGCGCCTTACGAGGCCGATATGATTTGTCTGGCTGGGTTCATGCGCATTTTATCCGCAGATTTTATCAAAGGCTGGGGCAAGCCGATGCTCAATATCCACCCCTCTCTTTTACCGAAATATAAGGGCCTCAACACCCATCAGCGCGCACTGGACGCTGGCGATACAGAGGCAGGCTGCACCGTCCATCACGTCATACCGGAGATGGATAGCGGCGAGATCATTATCCAAAAGCGCGTCCCTATTTTACCGGATGATGATGCCGCCACCCTCGCCGCACGGGTTTTAGAACAAGAACATATCGCTTATCCCGAAGCCGTTGCAAAAGTTATCCAATCCCTGCATAATCTTTAAATAAGTTTGTACCATTAAAACCGAGGACATCATGGCCGATACAAAACCTGCAAAACCAACTCCCGCTGCCGTTAAAAATGCACAAGACATGTATGATCATTTCATACATAGCAGCAAAATTTCCATCGCTGTGATTGCTGCAACGCTTGCACTGCTCTATGTGGCTCTCATTGCGTTTTAGGATTGTAAAATCGTGGTCAAAACGCCAAAAGCGTCGCTTTTACTGACCGGTTTACTGGCATTTCTTTGCCTGTTTTTTACGCTCTCTACAGCCTCGGCACAAATTACGCGCACCGCGCGGGGTGAGCTATTTGATATCAACACCCGCACGGCTGTGGGACCCTATATTTACCACACAATTGATCAGGACAACCACCTGACGTATCAGGCGATTATTTCACGGCATGAACATAATTTACGCGGCACCAAACAAAAGCACAAAATCTTAAAACTTGCACCTGCACCGGCGGGTAATTGGCTGGTCTTTAGCCTTACAAATAGCACCCAATCCAGCCAATGGATTTTGGATTTCGGTCACAGTTTCCAAGGGCGCTTGGCACAGGTTCAGGAACTCCACGTCTATAATCATAGTCGTGACGAATACTATAAAATCAATCAAGAAAACAAAAACAGCATCTTGCTTGACGGCACAGCTCTCCCCCTTCAAATCACACCGGGGAAAACAGAGAGCTTTGTTATTTATCTCCAGGCCAAAAGCGGCATGCCGGTAACGATTGCACCTGTTATCCTGACACAAGACCTCTATATGCATAGCGCGAAGCTTAGCGATCTTTTCGGAGATCTCTTGAAAATGCTCCTCATTGCCTTCATTGGTGGTTTTGCCGTGGTAAGTTATATCAGCAAACAGAAACTTTACATGCTGTTTTGTCTGTATTACGGGCTACATTTATTCATTTTATCTGT
>JBFHFW010000097.1:0-5345 GCA_041583395.1 Alphaproteobacteria bacterium | reverse complement strand
TAATCCTAACATACAGGCTCATGCAGGCTTTACCAACGCACAATTCCGGGCGCTGGATAATTTATATTGCAGAGCCGCAGCGCATAAGGTTTTGCGCTATCGCACCGTGAATTGTAATTTCGAGGAAAAAGTCGCGTATTACACTTATTATGTGCATGAGAAGCACAGTCCGCTGTTCCAGTTTGTGATCCGGCAAGTCGGCCCTAGTACCATGATGTATGAGGTCTATAAGTGCGGCAAAGGCCGTATTAAGAAAAGCGGCGTGTTCGAGCGTGCCTTCGAGTGCTTGCAGGCCGAGATTGAGGGATTGATTTCGGGTGATTGAGGGGTATTTATTTATGTAAATATTTTTTGTAGTATTTTTCCTTGAGTGTTTGTAGAGTGAGACCAAAGAATTAATTATAGAAAATTATTGATGTATTTTTTTTGTGCTTTAATATATGCGAGTATTTTTTAATTATAGGGAGAGTATATTATGGTTATGCCAGTTCTTGGTAGTATCGCACAAACATTAAATGATTTTAATTTATTAGATGAACCTGATTTATCATCTCAACATGCCGACAGTGATCAGAGAAAAAGACAGGGAGTTCAGCAAGAGCTATCAGGAGAATGCGCTCAGGATTGCAGGGCTCCTGTCCAGGTTGCTTACCATTGCATTTTTGAGAAAAATCTTGGTTAATTGCATCCCGCCCTTAAAATCCGTATAGTGTCCGGATGAGTGAGCGTGCTGTTTCTAAGTCTAAACTTCCTGAAGATTTTCCGTTAAAAAACTGGCTGGGGCGATTTGTATTCTGGATTGCTCCCAAGACTTTGCCTGTCGATGAGCGCTTTGTGTATGGCTCACCGGGGTTGAGCTTTATGGGGCTTGTGCGCCATGTGATGTGTGACCGGCGTGTGCGCTGGTTCCTGATCTCCGGCTGGATTTGCGAGATGATTTATGCGGCTTTCTTTTTGATGATGCCGCTTTTCCTCGGGCATTTTGTCGAGCTTTTGATCGAAGGCGGGGAAGTCTTAGCGCGCGATATTGTGCAATTGATTAGTATCGCGGCGGTGGCATTTACGGTTGTGGCTTTTGTGAATTATAACGGTGTGCGGCTGGTTGATCGTGGGCGCGGCTTGGCAGAGGTGCAAACACGCAGGCAAGTCACACGTTGGGCGATGGGGCATTCGGCGGGATGGTTTTCCGTGCGCGAAGCCGGACAGATTGCCCACCGCGTGGCAGAAATTGCGCGACATCTCGATTTGTCTCTGGGGCTGTTTGCCTATCAAATTGTCCCTGTATGTATGTATTTGATCACAGCTGAGATTGTTGTGGCTTCGATTGATTTATATGCCTCGGTTTTCTTTATTGTGTGGGGTATTGGTTTTGTCTCAATGTCGCTTTATTTCGGGACGTATTCGCGGCGTTTTGCCATGCGCTCGGTCAAGCGGCGGGCGATTGCTTCGGGCTTGGTAACGGACGCGGTGATTAACAATAATCTGGTACGCTTATTCGGAATGCGAGATTTTGAAGACCGGAAAATCTCGGATGTAAGTATGAATGTGTATGAAAGCTATATGCAGTCTTCATCATGGGCGCGGACGAAGAATTTATTCCGTGATTTTTCGATTACGGTTTTGATTGTCGGGCTGATCGGTATTTTGGGGCATGGTTTTATTACGGAGCGCATTAGCGCGGGTGGCTTTGCCTCGGGCATGGGGGTTCTTTTTGTGTTGATGGCACAGATCCGCGGGCTGCATCATCTTATACGCGACATCATGGAATATGCCGGTGGCGTGCAAGAGGGGTTGCAGGAGATCGGCACGCCGCATGATATCGAGGATATTGCCGAAGATGCTCCTACGCTATCCAATCTGGATATTTCTCTTAAAGATGTGACATTTAATTACGAGAACACGCAAAATGTGCTGCGTGGTGTCAGTCTGGATATCCCGCAGGGGCAAAAAATCGGGATTGTCGGGCATTCGGGCGCGGGAAAGACGACATTGATGTCCGTGTTATTGCGGTTGTGGGATGTCTCGAGCGGGCAAATTACAATTGGTGAGCATGATATCCGTGAAATGCCCATGGATGCGCTGCGCACGCATATGGCTTTGATCCCGCAGGATACGACTTTGTTCCATCGTTCGTTGATGGATAATATTCGCTACGGCAATCCGCAGGCCAGTGATGAAGATGTGATTGAGGCCGCCAAGCGCGCCCATGCGGATGAGTTTATTTCTCAGCTGCCCAAGGGATATAATACGCTGGTGGGTGAGCGCGGTGTCAAGCTTTCCGGCGGACAGCGTCAACGCATTGCGATTGCACGTGCGATTCTTAAAGATGCACCGATTTTGATCTTGGATGAGGCGACCTCGGCGCTGGATAGTGAGAGCGAGAAGCTTATTCAGGACAGCTTGAAAGAGCTTATGGTTGGTAAAACCGTGATCGCGATTGCACATAGGCTTTCAACGATTGCGCATTTGGATCGTTTGATCGTGATGGAAGACGGACGCATTATTGAAGACGGTTCACATGAAGAGCTACGCGTGCAGGGCGGTATCTATGCCTCGCTGTGGGATATGCAAAGCGGAGGGTTTTTAGGTGGGTAATACGGAAGAAGTACAGCCCTCGACATTACGGACATTGCGGTTTGTCTGGTATCACATGACGCGCCAGCCTTTATGGTTGCTGGCAACATTTTTCTTTGCCTCTTTAACAATGCTGTGTAATGCGTTTACGCCTTTTTTGGTATCTCGTTTTTTGCAAAGCTTTGAAGGTGGTTTTGATCCGCAAAAGAGTTTACAGCTTGGGTTTTTGACCGTTTTTATTGGTTGGTTTTGCGCGGTTATGTTCCAGTATTTTCAATATGGTTTGAATTCGCGTTATCAAACGCAAGTTATGATGGATATTCTTGATCGTCTGCATGGGCGTGTTCAACACGGTTTTGTGGATTGGTTTGGTAATCAAAAAGTGGGTTCTAATGTTGTTAAAATTACGCGTGCGGCAACAGGGTATGAGGTCTTTGCCGATAATATCTATTTAGAAAGTGGCGTTATTTTAAGTATTTCAGGTTCCGTCATTGCAGCTATTGCACTTTCTTTTTATTACCCGTTTATTGCACTTGGTGTCGGTATTTTGATGAGCATTGGTGTTATTTTGCTTGCGATCTTGACCTATTACACAGTTATTCCGTCCAATCGTTTGGCCATTGATGCAGAAGACGAGATTGGCGGGCATATTTCTGACCGCCTAAGCAATAATATCGCTGTTAAATCTTTTGCCGGTGAGAGGATAGAGCACGATACGCTTCTAAAATTTGTTCGTACCTGGCGTGTGTTGGAGTATCGTTCATGGGGCTGTTCTTCTCGCGCGGGTGTGGTGTATGGCTTATTTTTAACTGCCTCGGTTGCGTGGGCTGTGTGGGCATGTGTTGATTATACGCAGCGCGGTTTGATGCCATTATCGGATGTTGCTTTTGTCTTTTTTACTGTCAGCACTATTAATGGCTTTACCTATAATTTGGGGCGGGTTTTATTGCTGTTGCAGCGTGCGCTTGCGGATATGGAGGGGGGCGCGGCTTTAGCGGACTTGCCAATCGAGCCTGAGGGCGGGCAAGAGCAGATGAGTATTGCGCGCAATATTGCGCTGAAAGATATTGATTTTGCTTATCAGGATGGCGCGGGGGCGGTGTTGAATATTCCGCATTTTGAAATTCCTGTGGGACAGCGTATTGGTTTGGTCGGGCATTCAGGCGCAGGAAAGACAACTTTTGTCGGGTTATTGATGCGCTTTTATGATGTGTCTCAAGGCTCTATTTCGATTGATGGTACGGATGTGCGCTATATTTCTTTAAAGACTTTGCGGGATCATATTGCGGTTATTCCGCAGGATACGACTTTGTTCCATCGTTCGCTCATGGATAATATTCGCTACGGCAATCCGCAGGCCAGTGATGAAGAAGTGATTGAGGCGGCCAAGCGCGCTCATGCGGATGAGTTTATTTCACAGCTGCCCAATGGGTATGAAACTTTAGTCGGCGAGCGTGGTGTTAAACTTTCCGGCGGGCAGCGCCAGCGGATCGCGATCGCGCGTGCAATCCTTAAAGATGCGCCGATTTTGATTTTGGATGAAGCGACTAGCGCGCTGGATAGTGAGAGCGAGAAGCTTATTCAAGATAGCTTGAAAGAGCTTATGGTTGGTAAAACCGTGATCGCCATTGCACACCGCCTGTCCACGATTGCACATCTTGATCGTTTGATTGTGATGGAAGACGGAAAAATTGTCGAGGACGGCACCCATGATGAACTGCGTGCGCGGGGCGGTGTCTATGCCAACTTGTGGGATATGCAAAGCGGAGGTTTCCTCGGTGAGTAACGTCAGCAATATACAAATCATCAAATGGGTTTGGCATCATATGACCCGAATGCCGTGGCTATGTGCGGGGACATTGTTATTCTCCAGCTTAGTGATGACCTGCCAGATTTTGACACCTATCCTGATTGCCAATTTTCTGGAGACATTTGAAACCGAGACTTTTGATCCAGCCTATAGTGCATTAGCTGCAGCATGGGTGATTGTCGTCGCGTGGCTGGGGTATTACGTGTTCCAATATGCGCAATATCAAGTTAATGGGTATTATCAAACCCAAGCCATCGCTAATTGCCTCAATCAACTTTACGGCAAGACGCAGCAAGGTTTTATCGAATGGTTTGGTAACCAGAAAACCGGTGCATTGCTGGTGCAAATTACACGCGCCGCGCGTGGTTATGAAGTCTTCACCGATAATGTCTATTTAAATACAGGTCTTATTCCATCTGTTGTTGGTGCTTTGGTCGTGATTTTTATCTTGGCACTGAAATTCCCAATGATAGCTTTAGGGCTCTTTGTCATTACTGTGGCTGCTTTGATCTATCTGTTGTGGAACTGCATTTACAAAGTGCGCCCCGCATATAGTAAAGCTATCTGCGAAGAAAGCATCATGTCGGGACAGATATCCGACCGATTGTCAAATTACGCGATTGTAAAATCTTTTGCCCACGAAGAAGCTGAAACGCAAACGCTAGGCACTCAAGTTGATAAATGGAAAGTGCTTGAGCGCATCTCATGGACATCAAATCATAATGCTGGTTTGGTCTATGGTTTCTTCTTGTGCTTTTGCCTGATCTGGGCGTCTTATTACTGCATCACAGATTTTATGGACGGCACGATGACCGTATCTGATGTTGCTTTTGTGTTTTTAACTATTCTCGAGGTCAATTCATTTACGCAAGGTATCGGGCGTATTTTGCTGCTGATCCAACAAAGCATGAGTGATATGGAAGAGGGCGTTGCCTTATATTATGGGTTGGATACAGAGCGC
>JBFHFW010000096.1:0-5356 GCA_041583395.1 Alphaproteobacteria bacterium | reverse complement strand
TGCCGGAACAGCGATTTTTAAACGTTCATTGGCTTCTTGCATTTGCTCGAACTGACCAGATAATTTCAGCGTATAGCCTTGCGGCAACTCAAGCGTTTTCAAGGCTTCTTTCAAATCAGCAATGTAAGAGCCAATATCACGCCCCTCAATATCGACAAACACCCAGCCATTAAGCCGCGCATCCTCGGACTTGATCATGGAAGGCCCTTCAGCAATGCGAATTTCTGCCAGATCGGCAAGCGGAATATGCACACCATTGGGCGCACTGACCAAAATATTATCCAGATCGGAAATATGCTCACGGTAGGGGCGGTCATAGCGCAGCATAATAGGATAACGCTCGCGTCCTTCCACGGCTTCATCAAGCTTCATACCACCAAGCGCCGTTTGGATCACCTGCTGCACGGTTTTGAGCGCAATACCATAGCGGGCAAGCTCACGACGGTCAGGAATGATCTCGATATATTTCCCTCCAACAACACGGTCAGCAATCGCACTGCGCGTTCCAGATACATCTTTAGCGCGCCGTTCAATGTCTTTGGCTATACGGTCAATTTCCTGCAGATCCGATCCAGCAATTTTGATGCCCACAGGCGTACGAATACCAGTGGTCAGCATATCGAGGCGAATTTTAATCGGATAGCCCCAGCTATCCATCATACCCGGCAGCCCAACACGTTGATTAAGATCGGCGATCAACTTTTGCGGTGTCATGCCTGCGCGCCATTGATCGCGCGGTTTTAGCTCGATCCATGTTTCGATCATGGCCAGTGGCGCGGGGTCGGTTGCCGTGTCGGCACGTCCGGCTTTGCCGAAAACGTGCTCGATTTCAGGTGCTTGCATCAACTGACGGTTCGTAACCTGCAATATTTCCCGCGCCTTGGCAGGCGAAACGCCCGGCAAGGTCATCGGCATATAAAGTAGACCGCCCTCATAAAGCGGCGGCATGAATTCACTGCCTAGCTTTGAAGCCGGAAAGGCAGTGGAGATCAACGCGGCCAGTGCCAGAATAATCGTTGTTTTACGCCATTTTAGCGCGGCATTAAGAAATGGCTTATACAGCGCAATAAAGAAACGATTGATCGGATTTTCGTTCTCGCGTTTGATCTTGCCGCGTATCAACCACAGCATCAGCACAGGCACAACTGTTAGAGATAACAAGGCAGCAGCAGCCATGGCATAGGTTTTTGTAAAAGCCAGCGGTGTAAATAATCTTTCTGATTGTCCTGTTAAGGCAAAGACGGGGAAGAATGAAACGGTAATAATCAGCAGTGAGAAAAACAGTCCGGGGCCGACTTCTTTCGCTGCTTGTACCAATGCTTTTTGTCTATCGTCTTTGTTGGCATCCGCAGGCATATCCGAGAGTTTTCTATGTGCATTTTCAACCATCACAATCGAAGCATCGACCATCGCACCAATCGCAATCGCAATCCCACCCAGTGACATAATATTTGCCGTTATGCCTTGTGCATTCATAATGATAAAGGCCGCCAGAATACCGAGAGGAATGGTGATAATCGCCACCAGCGCACTACGCGCATGAAGAAGAAACAAGAAGGTAATCAGCGCGACCATCACGCTTTCTTCAATGAGTTTATGTTTAAGATAATCAACCGAGCCTTCAATTAATTTACTACGGTCATAGACAATTTTAAGTTCCACGCCTTCGGGGAGTCCCTGACGCACGCTCTCCAGTCGTTCTTTAACATTGTGAATAACATCCAAAGCATTCGCACCGGGGCGCATAACAACAATGCCGCCCACGGCTTCGCCTTCACCGTTCAGTTCAGTAATGCCGCGCCGAATAGCTGGTCCTTCAACAACACGGGCAACATCACCCACGGTAATCGGCGTGCCGTCTACACTTTTTAAAACGGCCTGCGCCAGATCATCCGGCTTGTTCACATAGCCGAATGAACGGATCAGATATTCCGTTTCCGCCATTTCCAGCGTCCGACCGCCGGTTTCAGCATTAGCGCCGCGCACGGCCTCAATGATTTTTTGCAGCGGAATATTATAAGCACGGAGTTTATTGGGATCGACCTGCACCTGATATTCTTTAACAAACCCGCCGACACTGGCAACTTCCGCAACGCCGTCAATCGTGGCCAGTTCAAAACGCACGAACCAGTCCTGCAAACTTCTTAAATCTGCTAGATCATGCTGGCCTGTTTTATCAAAGAGCGCATATTGAAAAACCCAGCCAACACCCGTGGCATCCGGTCCCAGCTCCGGCTCAACCCCGTCTGGTAACAGCCCGCGGGCTTGCGAGAGATATTCCAGTGTTCGGCTACGTGCCCAGTACATATCGACATTATCTTCAAAAATAATGTAAACGAAGGATGTTCCGAACATAGAAAATCCGCGCACAACCTTTGTTTTGGGCAGCGAGAGCATCTGCGTAGAAAGCGGATAGGTGACTTGATCCTCAATCACCTGCGGTGCTTGCCCAGGCCAGTCTGTGCGGATAATTACCTGTGTGTCTGAGAGGTCAGGAATGGCATCGAGTGGAATTTTCGTCACCGAAACCATACCCGCCGCCAATAAAACCAACGCGCCCAGCATTACAAAAAATTTATTGGCCACCGACCAGTCAATGATTTTGGCCGCGAAACTCTTGGACGGATCGTGCATATGCTCTTGATTAGTGGACATGGCCCTGACCTTCTTCTTTTGAGTTTTGTTCAGAAGACATATCCTTCATTTCATCGCCGCCACCATGATCGTGCCCCATCACGGCCATGCCGCCTTTGAGATTGCTTTCAGCATCCAGCATAAATTGCCCTGATTGTACGATTGTCTGACCATGAGAAAGACCTTGAATGATCTCGGTTAAGCCGTTTGCTGTGATGCCTGTTACCACCATCACGGGGCGGAAATAGCCATCGCCCAGATCCTCAATCACATAAGCCCCCATTTTGCCATACAGCACGGCTTCACTCGGCACAGCCAAACGAGATTGCGTGTTGGCACTAAAAGCGACATCAACATAGGTATCAGGCTTTAATGCGCCATCCGGATTATCCAACACGAGGCGCACAGGCACTGTTCGGCTTTTCGGATCATTCACCGGATGAATAAAATCTATTTTTGTTTCATACGCTTTGCCTGTTTCTGGCACAGTGACCGTTGCAGATGCGCCGACTTTTAGAAACTGAACATCCCGGATCGGAACATCGGCGTTGACCCATATTGTTGAAAAATTCTGTAATTTTAAAACGCTTCCGCCTTCATTCACATGCCCGCCCTTACGAACACTTAGCATGGTAACCGTGCCATCTTCTGGCGCATAAAACGGCGTTTCTTCAAAAAACTTGCCGCGTTTTTTTAACTCGGCAATCGCTTTATCGTCCATGCCATAGAGCCGCAGCCTTTGTGTGGCATTGCCCACACGTGAGCCGATGAGAAAATCAGACTGCGCATTCATCAAATCAGGGCTGTAGTAAGTAAAGAGAAGATCACCCTTTTTGACGATATCGCCGACCGCATCAACCGCGAGGTCAACAATCCAGCCCTTCGTACGCACATCAACCGCGTATTCTAGTCGCGTGCTGGGCTCTATCTTGCCAAAAGCACGAATATCTCGACCAAATTCATGGTGGGTAAGGCTCACGGTTTTGATCCCCAACGCCTGAATATAGGACGGATCAATCAAAAACACACCTTTCGGCTTGTCTTCGTGTCCTTCATGTAGCCCGTTACCATCATCTTTTGGCACCAAATACATGCCGCAAATCGGGCAGGTGTCACCGTTTTCCCCTGTGATGTGCGGATGCATGGGGCAGATATAAACTTCGGCCTCACTGGTCTCCTGCGGCATAGAAGACATCATCTTCTCATCCGCCATAACACTCGGTATGAAGGCAAACAAAATTAAAGTCAAAAATAAAACACGCATAGCGCAAGCTCCTTTCTTTTAAGGCGTGATAAACCATAGAGAAAAGAATGTATTTAGATGCGTAAACGCTGCGTTATCAGGTAAAGACCGGTACTTTTGAAATGAGGCGGGCTGGTATCAAAAGGCGGCCCACGAATAAAATGACGGAATGTCAAAAGGAAGTCATTGCTTGATGCTATGTCCGCCCAAACAAAATCAATGTGATCAACAGATAGGTCAGGCTGAACGATATCGGCTTGTATGCCTGGCTGAAACAGATCAACGCTCATGCAGTCCAGAGCAAACATGGGGCCACTTTTTGGGTTATCTTTTTGGGCTTTTGCACTTTGGTGACAGGGCTGGGGCTCAGCAGCCTGTGCAGATTCCGGCACACAAAACATCATCACACATGTCAAAACAGGTGTGATAATTAAAAGCGTCATAAACCCAAGCAATATTCTGCGCATAAATCTCATAGTACACCATTCGCTTAAAGAAGTCTTTAGGTTACTAAAGTAAACACAATAGAAGTTATCCGTGGAACTTATAACGACGCATCATACAAACCATGATAGTATATGAATTTGAAAATCACGCGAGGATGATAAATAATGATTAAAGCTTACGCCGCCTTATTACGGGATGGGGAATTCTTGGAAAATGGCAGGGGCACCAGGACTCGAACCCGGGACCTACGGATTTGGAATCCGTTGCTCTACCAACTGAGCTATACCCCTTTATCAATTAATAAGGCGGCACCTTACTAATTCATCTCAAACGAGTATGTGTTTTATACTAGAGATCATTTTTTTGCAATCTCTTTAGGAAGAATGCTTTAATAGATCCTTGAAAAATTTATATACGGGAATTTAGCGAATAACTTCGATATTAACCGCTTCACGGCCTTTATCGACTGCTTTCAGCGTAACACGCACGCGTTGTCCGGCCTCAAGCTCATCAATTTCCAGTTTATCGAGAAGTGTTTTATGGATGAAAACATCCTTCATGCCATCATCGGGGATGATAAAACCGAAGCCTTTTTCGGGTTTATACCATTTGACCAAACCGCCCATTGTCGTACAGCCATTTTCATCCTCGGGGTGCGGCATCATATTGATACTCCCTGCATTAATGACTTCAACAATTTCGTCAACCTGCTTGCCCTTGGCACCATCGCACAGCGTGCAGTCTAATAGGGCACCTTCACCAATGGCGTGCAGGCCAGCTTGTTGTAAAGTTGTAATGTGAATGAAAGCATCATAGCTTTCATCCTCGGGGACCACAAAGCCAAAACCTTTTGTGCCATTAAACCATTTAAGGTGCAGCCTTGTGATTTGTGCTTCCTCTTGCGGTTGAGTATAATTCTGAATATTTTGCAACGCTTTAAATCCTACTTAAATGTGACGCAAACAGAACGCAGGCTATAGTTTACGAAGTAACTAAAATTAAGTGTGCCTGAAAAATATATCAGAATCCAGA
>JBFHFW010000095.1:0-5364 GCA_041583395.1 Alphaproteobacteria bacterium | reverse complement strand
CAGATGATCCAGAATTGACTTTGTGACCTCACGCCAATCCTGACCGGATGCAATAGCTGAAAGGAAAGCGGGAGAAGATTGCACAGGCATATAAAAGCGCTCCGAAAAGACAACACATTAAGAAGCGATTATAAGCAACCCGACCCCTGATGTGTAGGTTTTCTTGAAACTTTGTACCAAAAAGTCTTTGTTTATAAGAAATTAACCAGACTGAGTTGCTGATTTTCGGCTGTGACCATATAAGAGGCCTCGATCTGGATTTGCAGCGAATTCAGACGTACAGCGACCTCGCTAATATCGACATCCTCGGCTTCAGAAACCGTATTTAGCAATATGTTACGACTTTCCATGTGACCTTTTTGAAATTGATCAAGGCGTGCGCGCGCCGTTTCCACACGAAAACGTGTCTGATCAACTGAATCAATCGCGCGATCAACCATCACATTGATTTCATTGAAAAAAGCATAGAAATTATTCTGCATTTCCTCACTTGTTGCACCGGGTGCGCCATTGGCATCGGGCATAGCAGGCGGTGCATTAGGCGGCGTATAGGCATCAACCACGGGCGTTAAATTGGCATTTTTAATCACAGCCAGTCCAACCAGAACATCTCTGAACGGATCTTCATTGGCGCGCGCAGTATATCTGATCTCGGCATTTTCATCGGCACGGACAAAAACATCCCCGACATTACCAGCGCTAAGCGCATCGGAATAACCGACAATATTATCGGTCAGCGCACGGGAACTCACCGATGTATCCTTGTTTTTCACGGCCAAAATCAGCGCGTCCGTATCAATCGTGCCATCCTTCCAATCCGTTAGCAGACTACTGATCGAACTATCGAGCAGCGATGTATCATCCAAGGGACGCGTAAATGTATCCGAACCACTCAAAACATAGCGGTCTTCGTCTTGCGTGTTAATCAGATCGGTGAGGAGATCAAATAAATCTTCGGCCAAATCAACAAGCGTTTGGAAATCAACATCCGGCTCTGCCGAACTCATACCGATGGCGACATTTGGATCATTACTATCATATACGATATCGCCTTTTTGATGCGTGCCTTCTTGCATGAAAGTCGAAAGCGCGCTGGAAAAATTTTCGGATTGCGCCTTAAACTCGTTAATGGCTTGCATCATCACATTGATACGGCGATCCGCATGCGTAATATTGTTCATATACCGATCAAGCGATTTGATATCGGCACGCGCGCGTTGTGAAAGCATCACACCGGAGCCAAGTTCCGAGAAATCCTGCCCGATTTTCCCCGTAGCCATCTGCGTTGCAAGCTTTGTCATCAAGGTCTGTTGCGAGCGAATGCGCGTAACTTGTGAAATGGCTTGTCCTAATGTCGATACACCTGTCATGGTTTATCCTTTCCTTGTATTTCCTTTATCTTATTGCAAAGCACGCAAGAGCTCCTGAAACGATTCATCAACCGCCGTAATCACGCGGGCAGCAGCAGCATAAGCCTGTTGCACCACGATCAAATTTCCGAGCTCTTCATCAATATTAACGCCTGATTGATCCAACAAACGATCCCGCAACATCGTTTGCAGGGATTCCGTGTCCTCGACACGAGACTGGACGACAATCAATTCCTGTGATTGCTGGTTAATCATTTTTTGTGCGAAATCCGCTAGGCCTATTGCACCGACGATCCCTGTCGAAATATTGGCTCCCGGCCCCAGATAATCCTCACGGAAAGCAATTGTCGTTGCATCGCTATCGGATATCTCCGAACCATAGCCCACGCTTGTAATGGGCGAAACATTCGCCGCAGGTGGCCCCGCTGTGAAGCTGCCAAAGAGTGCCGAAACAACATTAATGCCATCAGGAACCAAAACCGCACCGGCACCGGCACCTGATGTACTTCGCGGGCCACTGGTGATTTTGATCTCCCCGCCATAGGTCGGATCGGCATAATTCTCACCGGGGCGCAAGCGCAAAAACCCATCGGCAGATGCGGTAAAATCCTCAACGGCTAATCCGGTGACAGACTGAAGCTTGGAGAGCAGTGTGACTTCGGTATCAGCAGGCGTAATGTAAATACGCTCGGGCGCACGGTTACCGATCTGGATATCAAAATACGGATCGGTGGCCTCTGTTGTGCCCTCGGCAAAGCCCAAAATTGTCAGACCCGCCGTCCCCATAGGGTTGGCCGGATTTGTGCCGTCAATCGTGATGTCACCTTGGGACTGGAAGACAAGCTGCCCGTTTGCGCCGACTGAAAGCTGTACATTCATCGTGGCTAAATCGGCTTGTTCTGCCGGTGTCAAAGGCCCGATGCCGCCTGTAATATAATCATTGAAATAATCGATCATATCTTGTGAAAAGCTACCCGACGCATAACCCGCATCCACGGCGCTGAGGTCTATATCAACATTAATCGGCCCCAATCCCAAATCGGGATCTTCAAAAGTGACCCTGAATGTATCACTGGTCGGTGCCAATGTGCCGTTCGCCGCGGCAATCACATCAGCTGCAGATGTAAAGGCACTTAAGTCCCGTCCACCTTCAACCATATTTTCTGATAGCAAACCAAGATAGGTCTGTAATGAACCTCCGGCGACCGCTGAAAGATCCAGCGCGCCGATTGCTTCTTTATGGGATATTCCACCAAATACGTGGTCAATGATACGGCTAACAACCTCATTTGATCCGGCTTGTAGGGCAACGCCGTTCGTACCGGTCTGTAAAAGTGAAGGATCACCTAAAACTGCCTGATTAACCTGCATTTGTGCCGCAAATCCGACATAAGCCACTGGTGTTTCAGGATCCGTACTTAAATCCGGCGGCGCGTCCGAAGGTATTAATCCGGCTCCATTGGTAAACAGCCGAAGACCTTGATCGTCAAAACGCATGGCCATTTTATGCGCAAGCTCATCGAGTTGCGCCGTTTGCCGGGCAAAATGCTCATCACGCAAGGCAATAAGACCACCCAGTTTGCCACCAACACCTGTGGCTGTAATATCAACCGCACCCGCCAGATCGGTCACAGGATTGCCGACATAAAGACCCGCCGCGGAATCCGGATAAAAAGCACCGGCCAACATCGGGGTCGGATTAAAGCTCAAATGCCTGACATTTGTTGAAGCCAACTCCGCGCCCTGATTAGTTTGCACAACCAAAACACCGTCACCACGCTGGAAAAAACTCACCTCTATCAGAGATGATAACTCCTTGATGGCTTCATCGCGCAAATCCTCGGTATTTGCTGTTGTGCGCCCTATATTTGCTGCGCCCGCGATCTCGCTATTGAGCGAGACAATCTGATCAAGCAAGCTGTTCGCGCGGTTCACAGCGCTTTCGATATCCTCTTGCACGTCATTGCGCAAACTCGTCAGAAGGTTCGCATAGTCATTGATTTTATTGGCCGTATCAACCGCCTGATTAACCGCTTGGGATTGCAAAAATGCACTTTCCGGCGTATCGGACAATGCTACGAAATTATTGTATAAATCAGTGATCTCGGCAGCAAAAGAAATCTCCTTATCCGGTGGCCCATGGAACTCACTCACCCGACCTAGATAATCGGCCTGCACATTCCAGCTATCCGTTGCACTGATTTGCGTCCATAAATCACGGGACAACTTGAGATCAACCTGACGGATAATTGTTTCAGGGCGCACACCGACGGAACGGCCATCAATCGATTGCGTGCTTTGCGGCATAATTTTCCGGGTAAAGCCGGGTGTGCCGACATTGGCGATATTATTGGAGATAATATCAATTTGCGATTGCGCCATTGAAAGGCCCGATAATGCCGCGTTCAGAGAACTTAAACCCATGTTTTACATCCTTTTTTTCAGGTTCGGCTTTCTTTTTGTCCGGCATAAAGGTGATCAAACCCATATGCAGAAATTGCCGATTACCATCGTATTCTACTAGATGTAATGCAAAGGGGATGCCAATTGCATTGCCGCACCTAACGGTTCAAAATCTGCTAGGGCACCCTATATTAGGTAGACTTGTTTAAAGGCTATTACTGACCAGCAGCCGTATCCATATCAATACCGAGCTTTGCCACATATTTGGCGAGCGCCTCTTCAACGAGGAGTGATGTCAGCATTTCACGGCGCAAGGCCGATTTCAGATGATCGCGTCCCTGCATCAGCTTAATCGCCTCCATCGAGGCACCAATGCGCGCAACATTGACGGGCTTGTCATACAGATTTGTATAAAAATCAGGGCTTTGATAGAGCTTTTTGGTCATGACCTCCATCTGCGCGTGATAGCTAGGGTAATCGCCGAGATAGGCATGGATTTCTTCATCACTCAGCCCGAAGTCACGCATAAAGCCTTTCATATAATTCCAACCGCTTTTTTCAGCTGCACCCTTTTCATCGCGTGCAGCAGAGGCCTTCATGCCAACAATATTGGTATAGCTGTTATGGGCAACATTATTCATCGCCATCACTGTCCGGCGGGCAAGATATTTATGCTCGGCGCGCCAGACATCTTCCGGTGTTTCTTTGTTAAAACTCTCCGGCCAATAGAGATTCCGCGCCAGCGCAATCACATCTTCTTCCGTGTCCGATAGATCTTCATCGGCAAAATTAATATCCAGCGTCAACGGCGCAGACACCGTACGCGCATAGTCGATGTCTTTATTTATGCGCATATTTTTTTCTGCGCCTGCTTCGCCGCCCCTTTTTTGATCACGGTCACACATATAGCTCAGGCCATTATCATTATCCGCCGGATCACAATAGGTCGTGCGAAACTGCGCAAGGCGCGAAGGCATATCGCTAACCCCGCCCTCGGCTGTTACCGCGCCAGCCTTATTCGTGTAGGCGTCCATCAATTGCGTATTTAAAGCACGCTGATCGAAATTGGCTTTTTCTTCGGTTTTAGCAACTGAACGCACGAAAGTTCCGATCCGACACATTTGCTCGCTGGGGTGATAATCCTTGTGGGCTTCGGCATTTAACACTTGCAGATCACGCTGGGTCTCAAGGGTTGTTTCCGCATCCATAAAGGTGCCGATCATTTCCATGGCTTGTAATAAAACAACTAAAGACTGCTGCCCCATCAACTGAAGGCCAGAGACATAGCTCTTATAAATCGATTCCTGCGACCCGCCTTCGGCACGCGCATCAAAAGACAGCAGCGCCACACTTGCGCCGAGAACCAATCCTGCAATTTTTATTGTGCGACCTATCTTCATATTACTTCAAACGCTTGGCCAACTGATCTTCAACATCAGCCTGCAAGTCCGTGACGGCCAACTCCAAAAGCACAGACAAAGATGCTTCTTGCCGTAAATAGCTTTTGAAGAGATCAAATTTTTGCATCAAACCAATCGCCTGCAAAGCCACTTCCTTACGCGCCACGTTGGCGGGCTTATCGTAGAGATTG
>JBFHFW010000094.1:0-5386 GCA_041583395.1 Alphaproteobacteria bacterium | reverse complement strand
TCAGGCTGAAAGCATGATCCATTCGACCGAGAAAACCATCGAAGAGCTTGGCAATGAGGTTCCTGCTGATGAAAAAACAGCAGCAGAAGCCGCCATTGAGGAACTCAAAAAGGCGCTTGAGGCAGAAGATAAAGCTGATATTGAAGCCAAAACACAAGCCCTTTCAGAGGCCAGCATGAAAATCGGTGAAATTGCCTATCGCAAAGCCCAAGAGGCCGAAGCTGGCACACCGGACAATGCCGAAGCCGCCGGTTCAAGCCAAAGCGACGATGATGTCATTGATGCCGACTTCACGGATGTCGAGCTCGAAGACGAGGACGGAAAAGAAAGCAAAGGCGCTTAATTAAAAACACACACCGCCCTTCTGCGATATGAGGGGCGGTGCTCTTTTACGAGTTATAAAAAGACATGAGCCAAGATTTATACGCATCACTCGGTGTATCCCGTTCTGCTTCTGCTGATGAGATCAAAAAAGCCTATCGCAAGCTGGCGATGAAATATCACCCTGACCAAAATAAAGGTGATGCAGAGGCCGAAGCTAAATTCAAAGAAATCAGCCACGCTTACGACATCTTAAAAGACGAGCAAAAACGCGCGGCCTATGACCGCTATGGCAACTCAGCTTTTGATGGCTCTATGGGCGGCGGCATGGGCGGCGGTGCTGGTATGGGCGGCATGGGAGGAATGGGTGGTGCATTCTCCGACATTTTTGAAGATATGTTCGGCGACTTCATGGGCGGTGCAGGACGCGCTCGTGGCGGTGCGCAGCAGTCCACACGCGGTTCCGACATGCAATATACGATGGAACTAACCCTTGAAGAAGCCTTCAAAGGCAAGGAAACCACCATCAAAATCCCGACCAATCAAAGCTGTGATAGCTGCGACGGATCTGGCGCGGAAAAAGGCACAAGCTCAACCACGTGCTCCACATGTGGCGGTCAGGGACGCGTGCGCCAACAACAAGGATTTTTCACGATCGAGCGCACTTGCCCGACTTGCGATGGTCAGGGTAAAGTCATTGAAAAACCATGTAAAAAATGCGCAGGCTCTGGCCGCATGCATAAGGAAAAAACGCTTAAAGTCAAAATCCCCGCGGGCGTCGAACAAGGCCGCCGCATCCGTTTGAGCGGCGAAGGCGAAGCGGGATTGCGCGGTGGCGCGAGTGGTGATCTCTATGTGCTGATTAACCTTAAACCCCATAAATTCTTTAAACGCGATGGCGCTCACCTCTTCTGCCGCGTGCCCGTGCCCTTTACACAAGCAGCCCTTGGCGGATCGGTCGAAGTCCCCACAATCGAAGGCACACGCGGATCAGTGAAAATTCCTGCCGGCACGCAAACAGGCCAGCAATTCCGCCTCAAAGGTAAAGGGATGAGCGTCCTGAACTCTTCCCAGCGCGGTGATGCCTTTATTGAGATTTTTGTTGAAACCCCTGTGAACCTCAACAAAAAGCAGGAAGACCTCCTGCGTCAGCTGGATAAAAGCATGGGCGGTGATGGAAATGGCGACAAAGACCCCGGTAAAGCCGCCAAACACTCCCCCGAATCCAGCGGCTTTATGAGCAAAGTCAAAGACTTCATTGATGATTTGAAGGAATAAAGGTTAAGAGAGCTTCAATCCCGTAATGCTGCGCCCGTCATCAAGCCACTGCTTTAAAACGGTGGCCTGCGCTATCTCCATAGCTTTATCCGAAGTATGACCAGTTTCTTCTGCTGCGCGCACAACCATAGCATTAAATTCATGCTGTCGCTGCTGCACATCTTCCTGAAGACTGGTAGAAGATGCCGAAACGCCACCAATACACCTGTGCATTAGCTCTCTTGTCATCATATCGTGTCCAATTTCCCAGTCTTGCATCACAGCTCCTTGTAAATATGTATATAGTTTTCTACCCCCCGCTCTATCATATTGTCAAGTAACGGATCAGATAAAAAACAAAAAACTCCGTGAACTCTGATAAAACTCTGTGTACTCTGTGGTTAATAGAGTAATTTCAAACAAAGAAGATACACATGAAAATCGGTATTACAGGACAAGAGGGACGCGTTGGAACGCTTTTGGTCAACGAGCTCAAAAGCGGAAACTTTGCAGGCGCAGAATATATCGGCGGGACAACGCTTGTTTCCGGTGATGAAGAAATTGCCAATATCTTCCAGCAAGCCGATGTCATCATTGATTTTACGGCGCCTACAGCCTCCATGAACCATGCGCGCCTCGCCGCTGCCCATGGTACGGGGATGGTGATCGGCACATCCGGCCTGAGCGAAGAAAATGAAGCTGAGCTCAAAGAGCTCTCAAAACAGATCCCGATTATTTTGGCCGCCAATACATCTGTGGGGGTCAATCTCCTCATCGCTCTTGTTGAAGAGGCTGCTAAACGCCTGAATAACGCATGGGACGCCGAAATTCTGGATGTTCACCACAAACATAAAGTCGATGCGCCTTCCGGCACGTCTTATGCCCTTGCCCGCGCGATTGAAAAAGGCCGTAATGAAAGCGCTAAACTGACGCTCAGCCGTGAAGGCCACACCGGCGCACGCGAGCAAGGCTCTATCGGATTTTCTGTCCAGCGCGGCGGCGATGTCATTGCCGAAAACGCAGCCATCTTCTTTGGTGAGGGCGAACGCTTAGAGATTACCCACCGCGCCCAAGACCGCAGCATCTTTGCTAAAGGAGCCATCAAAGCTGCCCTATGGCTGGAAAGCAAAGAACCGGGCTTTTACGCTATGCGTGATGTTTTAGGGATTTAAACCACTATCCTTTAGCAAATAGCATTTTAATGTGGCTCGGCAAGATTGAACGAAGCCTATATTCATGGGTGAGATCAATCTTAACAACGTCCACAATGAAATGATAGCAGCTAAAGAGCACCCTCTTCTTCCAACAGGCGCCGCTTCATCGCATTGCCCCAACCATAGTTTTTAAATGAACCATTGGCTTGAATGACGCGGTGACACGGCACCACCAAAGATATAGGGTTTGTGCCAACAGCCGTTCCCACGGCGCGCACGGCCTTAGGTCTGCCAATATGCCCTGCAACCTCGCCATAGGAAACTGTTTTTCCAAACGGAATTTTCAGTAAATCTTCCCACACGGCATTTTGAAATGCTGTGCCGTGCAAAGTTAGATTGACTTTTGCACCGGCCTGACCCTGCCAAACACGCATAAAATCCCGCGCCGCATCTGCAATCGCTGCATCATCATGCTCATAGCGCGCATGAGGCATATGTTGCTGCGCCCGTGCTAAAGGCCTCTTTTTATCGCCTTCAACCACAAATCCCGTATAGACCAGCGCCCGATCTTCAGCCATCACAATAAACAACTCACCCAGACATGAAGGCGCATACCCATAGGTAAAAACCTGCCCACGGCCTTTATAGCTGGCGTTATCCGGTAAAATTGCTGTAGAGTTTATGCCCATGGATCAAGAGCATATACACAAATTTTTTAGCCGTCTACGCGAAATAGACCCCGCCCCGACCAGCGAGCTGGAATGGACAAACACCTATACGCTGCTGGTGGCTGTGACTTTATCCGCACAAAGCACGGATGTCGGCGTCAACCGCGCGACAAAAGAGCTCTTTAAAATTGCCGACACCCCGCAAAAAATGGTCAATCTTGGCCTTGAGGGGCTGAAAGACCACATAAAAACCATTGGCCTTTATAACAACAAAGCTAAAAATGTCATCGCACTGTCGCAAATGCTGATCGATGAGTATGGCGGCAAGGTACCCGATACGCGTGAGGAACTGGTGAAACTCCCCGGGGTCGGGCGCAAAACGGCCAATGTCGTACTTAATGTGGCCTTTGGCCAGCCCACTATGGCGGTGGACACTCATATTTTCCGCGTTTCTAACCGTACAGGCCTCGCCCGCGGTAAAACACCGGAAGCGGTCGAACAAGCACTCCTCAAAGTCATCCCCGAGGAGTTTGCCCTCCACGCCCATCACTGGCTGATCCTGCATGGGCGCTATACCTGCAAAGCCCGCAAGCCTTTATGCGGAGAATGCCCGATTTATGATGTCTGCGAGTATGAAGAAAAAACGGTCTAATTTTGCGCCATGATGTAACGCTGGTCAGAAGCTTGCGCGATCACATCGGAAACACATGAACCCTGCACCTGCGCAGTTGCAACGGCGCGGTCACGCGCACGTGCGTCATAATGAACAACCTGACCAGCGGGATCAAAATAAAGATCCAGCACACAGCCTTTCGTTCGGTATTGCCACATCTGGATAGATGCCTCGGTACGCGTGAATTCTGGCTCCTGCAAAAGCGCTAAAACTTCATCCGCTGAAAGATTTAAGACACTCCCGGAAGAAATCTTTTTTAATTGTGGAGCAACAACCCGCTGTGCGTGCGGAGAAACTTCAGCCGACAAAGGCATAGCCGCTTGCGCTTCGCCGTAATGCACCTTGGGCAGCAATGCGCCCCGAACCCACAATGAAGCCCCGATAACAACTACGGCAAATGCCAGACTTAAAAATTTATCACGCATAAGAGTTACTCTTTTAATGGACAAGCCAGACACATCTCGTGTCTGGCTTATGCTCATAACTTTACTTTTTTAATAACCGATCTTATTCAGCGGCCGTTACGCTTTCTGCAAAAAGCTCACCATCATTATTCGCTGGCGCTGTTGGCGCTTTTTTCACCATTTTCATGGGCGCTACTGCCGGCTTCGCTGACTTGGCTTTAGGTGCTGCTGCTGGCATTGCCGCCGCAGGGGCTTTTGCAGACACAGGTGTCAAACGGCCATCAATTACCGCACCAGCTTCAATTTGAAGCTCTTTATAAGCAATTGTACCGGTTACAACACCAGTCGAAGCAACAGTCAAACGGCCATTCACTTGAATATCACCTTCAAAGCGACCGGCAATTGTTGCATCTTCAATTTCAACCGTGCCATAGAACACACCGCTTTCAGCGATATCCAAAGCATTCGCACCTTTAAGAGCAGCCTCAACAGTACCCTCAACAAGCAAGTAATCACAGCACTCAATCTCACCGGACATTGTAATACCGCGACCAATTGTCAAACGACGGTCATTCTCGCCGACTTCGCTATCCTCATGAGATGACATAGCAGCAACAGGTGCCGGTGCACGGTAAGCAGATTGCCCCACAGCCGCATAAGATGGTGCTGTATAACCGGCATGACCGACAGGTGCCTGATAAGCATTAACGGGCGCTTGTTCTACCTCTTCAACTTCAGCAACAGGCGCTTCTTGCTCGCTTACCTCGTCTTCATCGGCCTCAACAGCAGCCTCTTCAATCTCGGCAGCTTGCTCCTCTGCGGGAACCATATCCATTTCTTGTTCATTTTGATCTTGTTGCATTTCGGATTTCACACGATGAAACATTTTAAGCACCTCTTTTGCTATTG
>JBFHFW010000093.1:0-5407 GCA_041583395.1 Alphaproteobacteria bacterium | reverse complement strand
ATCAGTCTTGCGCCCAGTATTAGCTTTGCATCTTCGGGTTTATCGGAATAGGCAACGAATTTATCATGTGCAGGGTTATTTGTATTATCCAGCATCACAGGCGCCAGCTTATGCCAGCGCGTTGCGGCATAGCGCGCAACCATATCGCTGTCGGCGGTAATGATCGTATGGCCTTCAAATACAGGCTGTGGAAGTTCCAGCATAACAAAAAGCCCGCGGAAGAGGGCAGGTGCATGTCTATGCTCCCCCGTTAATCGTGCTTCAGAAAACATGACCTTGATGCCCTTGTGGCGCCCCGTAAAGCAGTCTTCGGCATGGTAGGTTTTATAGGTGGGCACAACGCCGGTTTTACCAAGAATATTGGCGCTGATGCCGCGTTTGGGCGTAAAGCGAAAGCCCCCCAAAAGATCCGCCATTTGCGGCATGAAATGCGTTTTATGTGCATCCTTGTAGGTTTTGAGCGGCGTACGGCTCCATAGACTGAGCAGCAAAGGAATAGCCAGCGATAGTACAACACAGGCCAACCCTTTTATCAGATTGGATTTCATAAAGAAAAACCAGCCAAAGCCACCGGCACCGGCAACAACGGCGACTAACCCCAGTGTTGTCGCGGTAAATTGCCGGGATCTGTGTTTATGCATATAAGACAGACGCATACGCTCGGCCTCTTTGAGTAAAGCATCCAGATCGGCCTGAAATTTCAGGTCATCGCGGCGTTGCAGGTCTGTTTTGGGTGGGTCGATTAGTGGATCGCTCATAGATAGAGGCTACCACTCGCGCGGCATATCATCAAGCGGATCATTTTTGCGCAGGTGATTGGAATTGATAAACTTTTGCGGTTTTTTGAGTGGGAGCTGGTGCATAAAGAGTTATAAAGTCGAGGAAAATGGCTTTTGCTTCCGCAAGATGTTGGGCGCTTTCGGCCGTATTTTTCTGTCTGTGTGCATGTCCCATATTCAAGAGGTAAATAAAGGCAATACTTTGCTCTTGCGTAAAGGATCCAGCGTAACATTCTTCAAATACTGGGAGCTGTTTGGGATCAAGATCTACATGCTTTAACAGAACATCGATATCATTCACATCAACATCATACCCGGTTGCAGAGCCGTTGTTTCCTAAATATTCGTAGCTATAAAAGAAAAATGTACCTGTTTCATTTTGATTGCGTGCAATGCTCCAACTGAGGTAGGGGGCATCAGTTGTGTCATTATCGGTAAACCAACCTGTTTCAATATCTTTATCTGATCCGGCCAAAAATTTTAGAATTTCTGGTGCCATCACCATCTTTAAGTCGCTCAGTAATAAATCCGGTGTATTTATTGGTTTTTGTTTAGCGGCTTGATTGAAGGGCAGGTGTGTAACCTTTCCATTATCGGAGCGCTTAAAATGCCCGTATTTTTTTGTGTCGGGCTTGGTAGATGTTCTTGTCCTCCTTGTGCCGGAGCGGGGTGCGGCAGTTGGTGCCGGAGGCTTTTGAGCAAGTTTAAGATCAGCTTGGAGGCTTGTTGTTGTTTGCAAAGGTGCATCTCTATCAATAACAAGTTTGAGCTTGGGAGTGAGTTTCAATGGTTGTGCAAATGCTGCATCTTGCGTACGTCTGGTAAATGCATCGCGCATATGGGTGAGTTTACGCGAGGCGAGCGCAAATTCACTTTGGGTATTGATGAGATCCAAAAGTTTTAAAGAATCTTGAGCATCAAGGGGGCCAAGGTGATATGGGTCATGTAATGATACATTATCAAGTGGAATATCTAGGACTTTTAGTAGGAGCCCCATTGGAACTGTCTCAAATTTTTCAGGATCTTCGGGGGAGCGCTGAATCATAGAGAACAAGAATTTTTCGTTATCATGATGGCAGCGATGAATATGCATAGCAAAAAGAGGAGTCTGCCCTTTGTCATCAAAGCCAAATGGGTGAGTGATAAATCTATCGTTTGTGCTTAATATAAAATTGACGGTTTTGGGGTTTAGTTGCCGTCTTAAATCTACGGATAGAAGAGGTTTTTTTGTATCGACGAGTGTTGATTGAGCTGCCTCAAGAGAAGTATCGGTTCTTTGAATTGTATCTTCCGCTGTTGCGTTGGTCTCTATAGGATCTCGAAGGACAGCGCTTAATTCTGCTTTTGGCTTCGTTGTGGGTTGTAAAGGCGCGTTTCTGTGCACAGCAAATTTAAGTTTTGGTTCTATTATGCGTGGTCTGGTTGGTGCTGTATCTTGTGCGCGTCTGGTAAAGGCGTCACGCATATAGTTAAGTTTACGATGGGCCAATATGAAGTTGGCTTGGGCATCAACAATATCTAGGAACTTCAGGGTGTCTTCGCTGCTGAGCGGACCCATGTGATGTGCATCATACAGAGGCGTACTATCCGCTGAAATTTCAAGGATATCCAGTAAAGTTGTCATTGGAATGGATGTGACTTCTTTTTCTGGATTTAGGGGATTTTTTTGAAGGGTCGAGAGTAAAAACTGATCATCATCGCCATAGCAGCGGTGAATGCCGATTGCAAACAGGCTGCTATGCTCATCACTCTCAAAGCCAAAAGGCTGAATGATAAAGTCTTCATCAGAGCCTAATAAGAAGTTGATTGTATTATCTGAAATGCCTGTTTTTTCTTTCATGCTTTTTTGATACTACAAAAAAATTTTTATGCAAAGAAAAAAGCAAGCCTATTCTAAAACTGCTTTTGCCGAAACTGTGAGGTTTACACGCGCTTCACCCGCTTCAGCCACAGGCGCGCTCATTGGAATAGCTTCCATCATCATTGTTTGCATGCGCCCCATAGGGGTGGGGTGTTGTGGCATGCCGGAATGCATAACTTTAACATGACGCAGCTCGGCCTTTGTCTTGCCCAAAGCCTTCGCGGCGCGTAGAGCACGCTCTTGCAGCTTTGCCAGCGCGTCTTCCATCAAGTCATCCTCTGTTTCTGCTGCTTTTTTAGGAGACAGCGTATATGAAAGCGTATTCATTGCCAGCCCCATATCTTGCAACTCACCACTCAGCGCCAAAAGCGCATCTGCATTTTGGCTTTTTAGCTGTAAGCTCTGTTGCCCCTTCCAGACGCGGTTCTTTTCTTCCCAATCATCGGCTTGTAAATCACGTGGGCGTGGCGGCGTATATTCATGAACATTATATTGCAGGGTTGTTACGTTTACATCGCCTTCTTTGCGTGCGGTTTCCAGCACTTTTTCCATGGTTTTATTGATATCGTTTTGTAAGGCACGGAGGTCTTTATTTTTGGCCTCATACCGCAAAGTTGCCACCAGTAAATCCTGTGTGACGTTCATGCTTTCTGTCGCAGAAATAGAGAGCATCGTCTGTCCCTCTTTCATTGTCCAGCCATAGCCACCTTTTCCTTTATCCGCCATCGCAGAGTTAAGGGGCAGTAAACACAGCAAAGCAAGGGAGGGAAGAACAAGTGCGCGCATCGGATCAGCCTTTCTGATGAATGAAATGATAGGAAAGAATGTAGAGCCGATAGGTCAGGGTTTCAAGTTTTATTCATCACCCATCTTCAAAGCCGCGATAAAAGCGCTTTGTGGGATTTCGACATTGCCATACTGGCGCATTTTGGCTTTACCTTTTTTCTGCTTCTCCAGCAGCTTTTTCTTCCGCGTGATATCGCCGCCATAACATTTGGCGGTCACGTCCTTGCGCAGCGCCGAGACATTCTCGCGCGCGATAATCTTTCCGCCAATGGCAGCTTGGATAGCGATTTTAAACATCTGGCGGGGGATTAGGTCTTTGAGGCGCTCACACATTTGGCGGCCACGTGCTTCGGCGGTGGAGCGGTGGACAATCATCGCCAGCGCATCAACAGGCTCTTCATTCACGCGGATTTCCAGCTTCACCAGATCATTCTCGCCATATCCATCAAGCTCGTAATCAAAGCTCGCATAGCCCTTGGAGATTGATTTCAGGCGGTCATAAAAGTCAAATACCACCTCGTTGAGCGGCAAGCGGTAGACCAGCATCGCCCGCCCGCCGACATAGGTCAGTTCAATCTGCTGCCCACGGCGATCTTGGCACAGCTTCAGTAGGCCGCCCAGATACTCATCGGGCACTAAAATGGTCGCCTTGATCCATGGTTCTTCCACGGATTTGACGCGCGTGACATCGGGCATATCAACGGGGTTATAAAGCTCGATCACCTCGCCATTAGCCATGTTAAGCTTGTACACAACGCTTGGCGCAGTCGGAATAAGATCGAGATCAAATTCACGCTCCAAGCGTTCCTGAATGATCTCCATATGCAGTAATCCAAGGAAGCCGCAACGGAAACCAAGGCCAAGCGCTTGCGAGCTTTCCATTTCGTAATGCAAGCTGGCATCATTGAGGCGCACTTTACCCAAAGATTCGCGCAGTTTTTCAAAATCCCCTGCATCTGCGGGATAAAAGGAGCAAAATACCATCGGGATGCTGGGTTTAAAGCCCGCGAGTGCTTCGGCGCAGGGGCGCCTTTCATCGGTAATTGTATCGCCGACATTGGTCTCGGAAATATCCTTGATCGAGGCTGTGATAAAGCCCATCTCACCGGGGCCTAGCACATTGGTCAGTACGTGTTTGGGGGTAAAGAAACCAACGCGGTCAAGCTCGCGCACGGCACTATTACTCATGAATTTGACCTTTTGACCCTTGCGTAAATAGCCGTCAATTACTCGTACAAGCACAACAACACCCAAATAGACATCATACCAGCTATCGACCAGTAAAGCCTTTGTAGGGGCTTCTACGTCGCCCTGAGGCGGGGGGAGGGTGGTTACAATGGCTTCCAGAAGATCGGGGATGCCTACACCTGTCTTGCCCGAGCACGGCAC
This sequence comes from Alphaproteobacteria bacterium, assembly GCA_041583395.1. Lineage (GTDB taxonomy): Bacteria > Pseudomonadota > Alphaproteobacteria > Micavibrionales > Micavibrionaceae > UBA6929. The sequence continues at coordinate 592 of JBFHFW010000093.1, read as the reverse complement.
CGCGCCCGACGCATCAAGGCCGATCACATCCTCGATTTGTTCCTTGGCGTTTTCAATGTCTGCGCTGGGCAGGTCGATTTTATTGATTACAGGAACAATTTCGTGATTATTCTCGATCGCCTGATACACATTGGCCAGTGTTTGCGCTTCAACACCTTGTGTGGCATCGACAACGAGCAGGGAGCCCTCACACGAGGCCAGTGAGCGTGAGACTTCATAGGAGAAATCTACATGCCCCGGCGTATCCATTAAATTGAGCTGATATGTCACCCCGTCCTTGGCCGTGTATTCCAGCCGCACAGTCTGCGCCTTGATCGTAATGCCGCGCTCGCGCTCAATATCCGTATTATCTAGCACTTGTTCTTGCATTTCGCGCTCTTCCAGCCCGCCACAAGTCTGGATCAAACGGTCAGCCAGTGTGCTTTTACCGTGATCGATATGGGCAATAATCGCGAAGTTGCGAATCTGTTCAAGGGGTTTGGTGTTCATGGGGTTTATGCATATGCTGAAACCGCATGAAATTCAAGAGATGAGAGTGTTTAGATGTAAAAAAGATCGCGGGATAAATTAACCCATGCCACCGGGGGTGTTT
>JBFHFW010000092.1:0-5434 GCA_041583395.1 Alphaproteobacteria bacterium | reverse complement strand
AGGCTCTGTCCCCATCAGCAATTTTGTCGAGCGCACGGCCAAGCCTGCTGTCGGCACCATTAACCGTTCCGACCAAAGACGTGTGATTACCGTGCAAGCCAGCGTCGCATCCGGTGCAAATGTCAGCGCTCGCGTTGATGAAGTCAAAGCATGGATTGCCGCGCATAAGGAGGAAATTGACCCAGCTGTCGAGGTCAATTTTAAGGGCGCTGATGAAGATGAAAAACGTTCCCAAACATTCCTGATGAATGCATTTGCTGTGGCGCTCTTTATGATGGCGATTATTCTGGTCACACAATTTAACAGCTTCTATAGCGCCTTTTTGATTTTGACTGCTGTCATCATGTCAACAATCGGGGTGATGATCGGCCTGATGATCACAGGGCAGCCTTTCGGCATTATCATGAGCGGCGTGGGTGTAATCGCACTGGCCGGTATTATCGTGAATAATAATATTGTTTTGATCGATACATTTGATCATCTACGCAAGCTCTATGGTGATCGCATGGATGTGCGGGAATTGATCTTGCGCACGGGTGCCCAGCGTCTTAGACCTGTTTTGCTGACGACCATTACAACAGTTGTTGGCCTGATGCCGATGGTATTGCAGATGAATATCGATTTTATGACGCGGGAGATTAGTATCGGTGCCCCTTCAACTCAATGGTGGGTGCAGCTGGCAACGGCTGTGGTTTCGGGATTAATTTTCTCAACTGTTTTGACATTGATTTTAACGCCTTGTGCGCTGATGCTCCGTGAGAGCGCCAGACGCTATGCTTGCACTGTCATTGGTTGGTTCAAGCCCAAGAAAAAAGTACGCGATATAGAAACCTAAAGAAGTTGACAGATATTCCCGATCGGGCGTATAGAGTAACTTATGTGTTGTTACTTGATAACACATCGCGGAATTTGATGGATCAGCTTGCACCGCGTTAAAAAGGCTAAAGCGCTGCGGTCTTTGATTTCAAGGCAGAAATTAAACCCTTCGCAGTCTCCATTACTAAGGATGCTGTGGAGGTAGATGAAGACCATTTCTTATTTCCCTTTGCAGTTTGTTTGAAAATATAAAACTCGAAGGAGAAAAATAATGTCACAACCTATAAAAGATTTTGAATTTGCAGTTGCACCAAGCGGCACAACCAATGGCGTGAGCGTTACTGCACTTGCTGCCCCAGCCCCATCACAAGAAGCAGCACAGAAACCTGCTAAAGTTGATAGCGCAACAGGCGCAGGCGTTTCAGCGCAGCTAAAAAGCCTTGGCCTTCCGGCGCAGGCATGCGGCTTCTAACAACAAATAGTGTATTGGAAAAAGGATAAGCCACGCATGTCAACGTGGCTTATTTTTTAGCTTTCTGTCCGGTAATTCGGTGCTTCTTGTGTGATGGTCACGTCATGGACGTGGCTTTCGCGGAAGCCCGCGCCGGTCATACGCATAAACTGGGCATTGACCTTCATTTCATCAATGTTCGCAGAGCCCGTGTAACCCATCGCTGCGCGTAAGCCGCCGACCATTTGATGGATCACGTTGGCAATCGGGCCTTTATGTGGCACGCGGCCTTCAATGCCTTCAGGCACCAACTTGTTGGACTGGTTCACATTGCCCTGAAAATAACGATCCGCAGAGCCTTTAACCATCGCACCGACTGACCCCATGCCGCGATAGGCTTTGTAGGAGCGCCCCTGATAGAGGATCACTTCACCCGGTGCCTCATCGGTGCCTGCAAAAATCGAGCCCATCATGGCAACATCAGCACCAGCAGCAATCGCTTTGGCGAAATCACCGGAATATTTCAGGCCGCCATCGGCAATCACCGGAATTTTGTGTTTCCGGCAAATCTCAGCCACATCCATAATCGCGGTCAGTTGAGGCACACCAACACCAGCCACGACGCGTGTTGTACAAATGGAGCCCGGGCCAATACCGACTTTCACGGCATTTGCACCAGCCTTGATCAAAGCCTTGGCGGCGTCACCCGTGGCAACATTACCCGCGATAATTTGGAGGTTAGGACGTGCGGCGCGGATCTTAGCCACCGTATCGAGCACAGCGCGCGAATGGCCATGCGCCGTATCAACGACCACAACATCCAGCCCCGCATCCGCCATCGCAATGGCGCGCTCATAACCGTTTTTATCACCTGTTCCGACAGCCGCACCAACGCGAAGGCGGTCATGTTCATCCTTGGTTGCATTGGGGTGGAGCTGGGATTTTTCGATATCTTTCACAGTAATCAGGCCAATACATTTCTCGTTATCATCGACCACAAGCAATTTCTCGATCCGGTTTTTATGGAGCAGCTTTTTGGCTTCTTCCTTATCAACATTGTTGTAAACTTTGACCAGATTTTTAGAGGTCATAAGTTCCTTGACAGGTTGGTCAGGATTATCAGCAAAGCGCACGTCGCGATTTGTCAAAATCCCCACCAGTTTGCCGGATTTCTCTGTGACCGGAATACCGGAGATTTTATAGCGCTGCATCGTCTCGAAAGCTTCGGCGAGGGTCGCATCGGGTGTAATCGTGATTGGCTCGTCCACCATTGCACTTTCAAAGCGCTTCACGGTGCGCACCATGCGAACCTGTTCATCAATATCCATGTTGCGGTGTAAAATCCCTAGACCGCCATTTTGCGCCATGGCAATCGCCATATCAGCCTCGGTCACCGTATCCATCGCAGCTGAAAGAATAGGAATATTGAGCGTAATTTTCTCGGTCAGCTGTGTCTTTGTGCTGACATCATTGGGCTGCACTTCGGATGCGGCAGGAACAAGCAAGACATCATCAAATGTCAGAGCTTCACGGATATGATCGGGTTTTTGTATTTTGGGAGCCATAGTGCAAATTCCTCTTTAGCGCTTCTTTAGCGGCAGGTGGTTAATTTGCAGGTGATTTATAAGCGAATTTCAGGAAATGTAAAGGGGTAAATAAGCGGGCTGATTTTCTGCGCTATTTTTAACCCCTAAACCCACTTGCCACTAGATATTGTTCGGACGAGTCCTTACGGCTTGCGGGGGGTTTGATGTGGCGGACAGTTTTAAAGCTCTTTTTCAACTCTGCCATGAGTGTGTTTTGCGCACCGCCCTGAAAAACTTTGGCAATAAAAATACCGTCAGGCTTTAAAACTTCACATGCAAAATAATAAGCCGTTTCAACCACAGCCATAATGCGTAAATGATCGGTTTGCTTGTGGCCAATTGTATTGGGCGCCATATCGGACATCACCACATCAGCTCCCCCGCCCAGCATTTTTTTCAAAATATCGGGCGCATCATCATCCATAAAATCCATTTGCACAAAATCAACACCAGCGAGCGCATCCATCTCCAGCAGGTCAATCGCGACAATTTGCGCACCATGTTGCGCGGCCACCTGACTCCACCCGCCGGGTGCAGAGCCAAGGTCAACGATCTTCATGCCTTCTTTCAGGAAATCGAGCTTTTCATTCATTTCCAGCAATTTATAGGCCGCGCGCCCGCGATAACCATCTTTTTCGGCGCGCGTGACATAGGGGTCATTGAGTTGACGTTGCAACCAACGGGTCGAGGAATTTTTTCGTCCTCTGGCGCTTTTAACTTTGGTTTTGGCTTTATTACGGCTCGTGCTCATGTCTTTATACTATCATAATTCCTGCAAAAAGTATTGCGGCAATAAAAAACAGAGTGAGCGAAGATGCAATCAAAAAGATGCCTTTGGTACCGGGAAAAGCGCGTGCCATGACGGCATAAAACACATAAATGGCACCATATGTCCAAAGACCGCGCATAAAGAGCGGCATGTTGGTCAGCCCCAAAACTCCGCGCGGATAGCCAATCTCGACCATGAAATCGATCATCAGCCGCATCATCACCATACAGGCAACGACAAATAATGCCGCCCATAGACGCTGCCCTTTGCGCAAAATTAAAGCCAGCACCGGAATCCATGCGGCATCAATATAGTGGGGGGCTAAATTTACAAGCTGTTCTATCATTTTATGCTGGTCGCTTTCGTATTTGAAGCTATAGTGTAGAGCTTATGAGATCATTTGCCAAAGCCCTTCATATATTTTTATGCATCGCCGTGTTGCTTGTGCCCCAAACAGTTCTGGCGCAGGGACAAATGCCGCCGGTTATCCGTGATACGGAGATCGAGGACATGCTGAAAAGCTGGCTTGCGCCCTTGCTTGAAGCCGCCGAAATGCCGCCCGATAGTGTGGAATTGATCCTTGTGCAAGATCCTGCAATGAATGCTTTTGTCGCAGGGGGTGCCAATATTTTTATTTATACTGGCCTGATCGAGCGCACCAAAAATCCGGGAGAGCTGATCGGGGTCATGGCGCATGAGCTGGGGCACATCGCAGGTGGACACTTAATCAGCGGGCGCACGGCACTGGAGCGCGCATCTTACGAAAGTATTTTGGGCATGGTTTTGGGCATGGGCGCAGCTATCCTAACCGGAAATGGCGGTGCCGCAGGCGCAGTGATGCAGGGTTCAAGCTCTATGGCGCAACGTCATTATTTGATGCATAGCCGCGTTAATGAATCGAGCGCCGATCAGGCTGCGTTGCGTTTCATGGACAAAGCAGGAATGAACCCTGAAGGGCTGGAAACATTCTTCGGTCAGCTGGCGGCGCAAGAACTTGTCTCGATTGATCAACAAAGCGAATATGTGCGTACGCACCCTTTGACCTTGAACCGGATCGAGGCCGTAAAAACCAATGTGCGGGCATCGGCTTATTACGGGCAGCCTTATCCTGCGCCATGGGTTGAAGCTCATAAACGTATGAAAGCCAAGCTTTTGGGGTTTATATCGCCGGGGCGTGTGTTGTGGGAGTATGATGATCTGGATCATAGTTTCTCGGCCAATTATGCGCGCGCGATTGCTGCTTATCGCCGAAGCCGTGTTGAAGAGGCACTTGATCTGATGGATGGTCTGATCAAGCAGGAACCGCAAAACCCTTATCTCTATGAGCTCAAAGGTCAGATGCTGATTGAGTTCGGGCGTGTAAAAGAGGGAATAGCCCCCCTTAAAAAAGCAATAGAGTTGGAACCGGATGCCGGATTGATCCGTATTATGCTCGGCCATGCATTGGTTGAAACAAAACAATTCGAGGCCGCCATTAAAGAGCTGGAACGTGCTTTGAAAGATGAACCACGTTCAGGACAGGCACGGCATCTCTTGGCACAGGCCTACGGGCGTACAGGCGATGAAAATATGGCCAAGCTGAATTTGGCTGAAAAAGCAGTACTTTACGGACGCCGCACAGAGGCCGGAAAATTGGCCAAGGCTGTTGTGGAAAGTGCGCCACCTGACTCCCGTCCCTATCATTTGGCACAGGATTTGTTGATATATCTGGATATCAAGCCCTAAGCCATGTAGACTATTTAAAGATAGACATGCACATATGAAGGAGTTTTTATCGTGATATCCCGTTCCCGCCTGTTGGTTTACCCCGCT
>JBFHFW010000091.1:0-5457 GCA_041583395.1 Alphaproteobacteria bacterium | reverse complement strand
TCAGTTGTTCTTTTGAACCCCATATCGCGCCTATCCCTAATTCAGCAATTTATATAATGAATCAGACTATAGCGCGCTCTGTAAAATGATGCCAAGGAAAAAGATAGACCTTCCACATCTTGTTATGAAATTTTATGAAGAACCTGCTTTACCTGATCTTTGGGCGGCGGTTATTTCTGCAATAAATGCTGCAAAAACATCCAAAGCCCGCAAGATGTTTGGCGCATAGGTCTCCAAAAATGCTTGATTAAGTTTTGCACCTGCGCGGTAAGCCTCCAGTGCCTTTGCACCATCATAATCACAGCCCGATAAACGCAGTGCCAGAACTTCGGGATCGGCTCCAAATCCAATCGCTGGCAGCGTTGCTAGATTATAATTGGTCAACAAATATTCATGCAAATCCTGCGATGTTGTCATCCCTTTTCTTGCGAGATCCTCCCTGAAAGGGGCGAAATCGGGATAATTATAAAACGCACCTTGCGCCATCGGGCATATAATGCCGAGGTCTTTCAGACCTTTTGAAATTGTTTGGTTCACGTATTGGTGAATGGCTGTACAATCACGGATATGATCCTCAACATCCTGATGCCCCTTATAGACCTCAACACAGGCTTGCTGTATAGGTGCGGAGACACATGACCATGTCTCGCTCACGATATGGCGTGTTGCCGCATAAAGATCCGGTATGCCTTTGGGAATAAATCCAAAACCCAATCGCCAGCCCCCCAAAGAGAGATGCTTGGAAATCCCCGTACTCACCGCCGTAATATCGGGGGCAAATTTGGCAATACTTGTATAAGGACGATCAAATGGAACAAGGCCGTAAATCTCGTCCGAGATAATCAAAAGCTGCTCCTCACGGCACACTTGTGCAATCGCCTCAAGCTCATCTTGCGGAATAATCAATCCGGTTGGATTACTGGGTGAATTTAAAATCAATTTGGATGGGTTTTTCCCTGCGGCCTTTGCCGCCCTCACAATATCTTGCAGTTGCTGCGCATCAATATGATAGCCGTCATCATCTAATGTGGCAGGCACTTTAATCACATCCATGTGCAGCATTTTTGCCTGCGGAGCATAACTCACCCAGCTCGGTACAGGCATGACCAGATCACCCTCAATCGCCATTTGCAGCGCATAAAGTGTCATTTTTGTACCCGGTGCCACAACGATATTAGAGGCCTCAATAAATTCATCCCCCAAAAGCGGGCGATAATAGTCTTTCACAGCCTCTATCAGCTCTTTCAACCCCTGTGCCGGCAGGTATTCACAACGATATGCGGCCTCTGCCAATGCTTTTTGCAAACGCTCCGGCACCGGAAAAGGCGACTCGCCAAAACCCATGTGATAAACTCTCTCGCCATCACCGCGTTTTTGACGAACAAGATCATTTGCCCATAAAGTAGGCGAATGCGGTAAATTCTCGATGGTTTCAGAAATTTTGATCATGATAATAAAGCTCCACTACAGATCATCATGAGACTATTTTTTTTATTTGCACATTCTTTTTTAAGATGATCCAAAAAAAACACTGGAATAGGTCATGATGTAACCGCAATCTCATTTCTTGACATATCTCGCAAATCATGACATTGTCCGCCCAGTTTGACATGATGCTCTTATCTATAAGGGCTTTAGGATAAGAACGTCTCTCTCTTCAACCGAGCTAGATTTTCCCGAAAAGTTCATTTTTTCAATCAGTATTTTTTCAAACTTAACTTTTGCCGTCCTGCGCTGTGCAGGTGGGCGCTTTAACTTTGATAACTGAAAGATCAAATCATGAAAAATTTTGATGGCCTTGGCCTGAATCCTACACTCGTGCAATCTCTGACACGTATGGAATACACAACCCCGACCCCTATTCAAGCACAAGCTATACCGCTGGCGCTGAAAGGCCGTGACATTATGGGCTCTGCCCAAACTGGCACAGGAAAAACAGCTGCCTTTTCTATTCCACTGGTGGAGCACCTGCTTAATTCTCCGAGCAGTAGCGCAATTGTACTCATGCCGACACGTGAGCTCGCCAAGCAGGTTATGGATGTTATGCATCAATTACTCGGCCCGAAAAGCCCGATCAAAACAGCCTTCCTCATTGGTGGCGAGCCGATGGGCAAGCAATATGCACAAATTCAACGCCGCCCACGCCTGATTATCGGCACACCGGGGCGGATCAATGATCATTTAAAACGTAACAACCTTGATCTGCATCTCACCGATTTTGTGGTATTGGACGAAACCGACCGGATGCTCGATATGGGTTTTAGCATCCAGATTGACGAGATTATCAAACATCTCCCCGAAAAACGCCAGACTTTGATGTTTTCCGCGACCTTGCCAAAAAATATTATGGAGATGTCAAAAAATTACCTAAACGATCCGGAGCGTATTGCAGTTGGGTCAACAAGTAACCCTGCCAAAAATATCAAACAAAGCATCATCCGCGTAAATGACGACGGCAAATATGCTGAGCTCACACGCGAACTCCACACACGTGAGGGCAGCGTTGTTCTGTTTGTTAAAACCAAACGTGCGGCAGATCGCATTGCAAAACGCCTCAATGAGGATGGCTTTAGTGCGGACGCTATCCACGGGGATTTAAATCAGCGCAAACGTGACCGTGTTATCCGGGAATACCGTACAAAAAACTTCCGTATTTTGGTTGCCACCGATGTCGCAGCGCGCGGTCTGGATATCCCGCATATCGAGCATGTGATTAATTACGACATGCCTCAGGTTCCCGAAGACTACATTCACCGGATTGGACGCACAGCGCGCGCAGGCGCACAAGGCGAAGCTTTGTGCCTGATCTCCCCTGCGGATGGGCGTAAGTGGCATGCGATCGAAATGTTGATGAACCCGGACATGAAAAAAGATGAAAAAACCTCTTCACCCCATAATTCATCCCATAAAAAGCCACGCCGGAAGCCTCAGGGTAAGTCCCAAGCCAAACCTCAGGGCAAGTCTCAAAGCAAACCTCAAGGAAAATCTCAGGAAAAACCACAAGCTAAGCCTCAGACCAAACCCCAAGGGAAGTCTCAGGGTAAGCCACAGGGAAAACCACACAGCAAACACGGCAAGCCCGTTGCGCAGCCTTCAAAAAACCGTGGGCAGAAGAAATCAAATGGTGCTAAAAAAGCATATAGTGGCGCACCAAGACCACATAAAAAACAACGCAAAGGCAAACCACAAAAAGCCGCCTAAAGCACGATCATGAGACCCGAGCCCTTTATCTACGCACCGCCGCAAGATCCTGTTTTATCCGTGATTTATGAAGATCATGATTTGCTGGTGCTGGATAAACCCAGCGGATTACTCAGCGTACCGGGCAAGGGCGAGGGTCATGATGATTGTCTGGAAGCGCGCGCCCAAGCGCGCTATCCCGATGCACGCATTGTTCATCGTCTGGACATGAGCACCTCGGGCGTGATCGTACTTGCACGTAATGCGGTGGCACATCGCAATCTTGGCCTGCAGTTCGAGCGCCGCAAGACCAGCAAACACTATATCGCGCGGGTCTACGGGCACATCGAACAAAACGAGGGGCTGGTTGATTTACCCCTGATTTGTGACTGGCCGAACCGCCCGAAGCAAATGGTGTGTCATACGCGTGGCAAACCGGCGCAAACCAACTGGGACGTTCTCGAGCGTGAAATGGGGGACATCAAAGCAACGCGGGTCAAGCTTTCCCCGATCACAGGGCGCTCCCATCAATTGCGTGTGCATATGCTGGCGCTTGGCCATGTGATTTTGGGTGATGATTTTTATGCGACTGGAGAGGCGTTAGAGGCAGCGGATCGCTTACAACTCCATGCCCAAAGCCTTACGCTGCACCACCCCGAAGACGGACGTCTGATAACCTTTACCTCGCCGTGCCCGTTTTAATAAGCTTCAATTTCTCATCACGCCCCAGCGCCTTGATTTCGTACTCACGCTTGCTGGCGGCGCTACGATCCGCACAAAGCTCATGGTAAATCACGGTAAAAGGCCCGCGGCCTTTGGTGTATTTAGCGCCGGTTCCCTCACTATGCGCCTTAACCCGCGCCTCAAGATTATTGGTGATACCGGTATAAAGCGTCTCGTCCGCACATCTTAGAATATATACCGTCCAATCACTCATTTTGGCATGATATACCCCTCCGATCAGCCTGCAAAGCCCCCACTCTTCCTTTTTATATACCCATGCATGCCGAAGTCGTTTTTATTTGCATCTCACCCTAAAACACGGAGTAATGGCAGCACATCCGATAGATTTTGCAGGAGATCATGATGAAACATTCAGCCGATTTACGTTTATTTATCTTTGCCCTTATCCCGCTGCTACTGGCTGCATGCGGTGCGGGGATGAGCGTGGGAACCCCCATGGAACAGGTTATGGCAGGCACAAAGCCCGGACAAACCTACAAAGATGTCTTTGATGCCGAACTGGATAGCCCGAATTACCTTAAACATCTGGCCAAAGATTACCGCGCACTGGCGATGTTTGAATATAACGCCATGCATGACTACAAAGATGCTGAAACATTCGCAAAGAAAAGCCTGCAAGCCCGTCGTGGAGAGGCTGTTTCTCCGACAAAAGTCTCCGAACGCAATATTGATATCAGTTACCGTGAAGAGGCCGAGAGCGCCTATAACACGGTTCTTGATGCCTACCGCCAGAAAAAGCATATCCATTATCCCGCTGAAATGGCACGCCTGCAAATGGCTTATGATTGCTGGCTCGAGCAAATTGAAGAAAATATCCAGCCCGTCCATATCATGAAATGTAAAAATCATTTCTTCGAGGCTTTGGGCAAGATGCGCGGCATAGAGACAACTGTTGTGGTCTATTTCGAGAATGATTCCTTTGATATTATTCCCGATGAAATGCAAAAGCTGGAGGCCGTTGCCGCGAATTTCAAAGTGCGCCGCGAAAGCATCGCCATTGAAGGCCATACCGACACCGTAGGCACGGATGAGTATAATATTGATCTGGGTGCCGAACGCGCGCGCATTGTCGCACAAGCCCTCACCGCGCTTGATCAGGACATTACGAAATTCGAGCTTCGTTCCTTTGGTGAACGCAATCTGGCCATCCCGACAGCCGATAATATATCGGAGCCGCGTAATCGTCGTGCTTTGGTTCATTTTAAGTAAGCTATTTATCCTCTTTCCCCTCCAATCAAGCTAATTGCTTGATCCCTCCGGGGGCCTAAACAACCCTCGGAGGGGCTGGGGTCAGGAGACCTTGATCCTCTAATAAAACACTCTACATCCCTGTGTAGTAGTATCTTTATGCGAAAGTAGGTGTGTCATGAAAAAATGGTTTGTTGTTTTTGCCGTTGTTATCGGATTCGGGGCGCTTTTGATGGTTGCACAGCCCAACAGAACGATCGATCTCACAAGTTCGTTTCCCGATGCCCGCCCCCTAACGGCGGATGATCTGCAGGAAATCACTCCGGCTTCCGGTGTTGATCCGGG
>JBFHFW010000090.1:0-5479 GCA_041583395.1 Alphaproteobacteria bacterium | reverse complement strand
TGAAGGTAAAATCGTGCGCGAGATTCATAAATTCGCCCTCAATGGTGGTCTTTATAAGGGCGTTAAGTCCGTTATGTGGTCAACCGTTGAGAAAACGGCGCTCGCCGAAGCCGAGGTCGAATATAAGGAGCACAAATCCATCACTATCTGGATTAAGTTTCCTGTTGTATCGACAGGCTGTGAGGCTATCAAAGATGCCTCTGTCGTGATCTGGACGACAACGCCTTGGACGATGCCTTCCAACCGCGCCATCGCCTACGGGGAAGATATGGAATACGGCGTATTCGAGGTCAAAGACGTGGCAGAAGGCTCGCTTTCCAAAGCGGGAGACAAGCTGGCAGTTTCGTTGTCCCTTGCCGATGCTGTGAAAGAGCAGGCTAAAATCGCAGGGTGGGAGCAGGTTGCAACATTGAAGGGCTCTGATCTTGCCGGAACGGTCTGTGCGCACCCATGGCGGGGTAAAGGATATGATTTCGATGTGCCCATGTTGCCCGCCGACTTTGTCACGGATGAAGACGGAACGGGATTTGTGCATATCGCACCGGGGCACGGCGTTGATGACTTTAACCTCGGGCAGGCGCACGGTATCGAGGTCACCGATAACGTCACACCGGACGGGAAATATCAGGCGCATGTCCCGATTTTTGCGGGCGAGGAAGTCTATACATCAAAAGGCGAGTTGGGCGGCGGTAATTTCTCTGTTTTGCGGGAAATGAGTGAAGTGGGGGCATTGCTCGCGAAAGGTTCCCTCCGTCACGAATATCCGCACTCATGGCGATCCAAAGCGCCACTGATTTTCCGTACCACGCCGCAATGGTTTATTGCGATGGAAACCAATGATCTGCGCAAAACCGCGCTGCAGGCCATTAAAGACACAACATGGCTGCCCGCCAAAGGGGAGGCACGTATTACAGCCATGATTGAAAACCGCCCCGATTGGTGTATCAGCCGCCAACGCGCTTGGGGTGTGCCGATTGCGCTGTTCTTGCATAAAGATACGGGCGAGGTGATGGTCGATAAAACGGTCTTTGAAAATATCGGTCGTATTTTCGAGGAAGAGGGCTCTGATGCATGGTGGTCACGCGATGCGCAGGATTTCCTTGAAGGTACTGATTATAACGCGGCTGATTACGATCAAGTCTTTGATATCGTCGATGTGTGGTTCGAGTCCGGCTCGACCCATGCATTTGTCTGCGAAGACCGTGAAGAATTGCGCCGCCCGGAAGGTAAACGCACGGCCAATTTATATCTCGAAGGCTCTGACCAGCATCGCGGCTGGTTCCATTCCTCATTGCTGGAGAGCTGCGGGACGCGCGGGCGTGCGCCCTATGATGCGGTGTTGACGCACGGCTTTGTGCTGGATGAAAAGGGCTATAAAATGTCCAAATCCGTCGGCAACGTCATTGATCCGCTCAAGATGATGGATCAATACGGCGCGGATATCTTGCGCCTATGGACGATGACCAGCGATTACAGCGAGGATATTCGTATCGGTAAGGATACGCTCAAAAATACGGGCGATCTTTACCGCCGTATCCGTAATACTTTGCGCTTTTTGCTGGGTGCGATGGAGGGCTTTACCGCCGAAGAAAAGCTTGACCTCCGTGATCCGGAAGTTGTTCGCGCGATGCCGGAGCTGGAGCGCCTGATGCTGCATGAGCTGCGCATGATAGAACACCAAATCCGCACGCATATTGAAAAATACGAGTTCGGCAAGGTTGCACATCTGCTGCATGCATTTTGTAATCAAAACCTCTCGGCCTTCTATTTCGATATCCGTAAAGACAGCCTCTATTGCGATGCGCCCGATGATTTCGGCCGCAAAGCCTGCCGCAATGTGATTGCTACGATTTTTGAAAATCTCAGCGCGTGGTTGGCACCAATTTTGTGCTTCACCACCGAAGAGGCATGGGGATATCGTCCTGAAGGCATTTTTGAAGATGCCCAAAGCGTGCATCTACGTACCTTCCCCGAGAGCCCCGAGTGCTGGGCGGATGAGGGTTTGGTCGAGAAATGGAATGTCATTAAAAAGACCCGTAAATCTGTTTTGGAAGCTATCGAGCCTTTGCGTGCAAGTAAGGAGCTTGGATCTTCATTAGAAGCGCGTGTTATTATTGCAACAAGTGATATTAATTTGCTGCAAAGTGTGAATTTTGCTGATATTTGTATCGTTTCACAGGTTGAGATTATCAAGGGTGAGCAAAATATAGTCATTCAAAAAGCCGAAGGTGCAAAATGCCAGCGTTGTTGGAAAGTTTTGCCGGAGGTCAAGCATGATATTTGCAACCGTTGTGCGGGTGCTGTGAAAGAAAATGTTGCAGCAGCCTAAAAAAACATTGCTAATATAAGAAAGATGTGCTCTTATGCTTTACATATTATAAAACATTACGAGTTGGAGATGTAAATGAAAATTGAAGATCCTTATGTGGTTGTAAAAGCATTTGAATGGGCTGCGGTTGGAAAAGCCGAAGTGCATGGAATACTTGCTGATATTGATGTTGATAAATTTGATTTTGCATCGAATGATAAGCTGACTATAGCAGTGAATGATATCTCACGTGGTGCGGCTCAAATTTATTTTGTGCTCGCAGACTGGTTGGAGAAAGCTCATTTGTCGGATGTTTCTCTGGACCGTAAAAATTTGTTGGATAGCCAGCAATTCGAATTAAAACGAGATGCAGGGGTGACAGCTCAAAGTTTGATCACTTTATCTGGCGGAGATATAAAAGCAGCCGTTCAGTCACTAAGAGAGGTTGGTGCATCGGAGCTTCCTCCTCCCGAGAACGCTTAAAAATTTACTTTCCATATTGTTAATATTGTGTTAATATACCCTTTCATTGATTGATGAAGGGGTATATTTTTGGCTATTCGTATTTTTACACCTGATACTTTTATTGTATATAATAATGGGAGGCCACCTTGTCCTGTATCTTGGGCACAAAAGGAGCTTGTGGATGCTCTTGATAGTGGCAATGTTGCGCGTGCTGTTGAATTGAGAAAATTGAGCGCAGAACAGCGTGCTGATATTTTAGAGCAATTCTTAGATAATCCCGCATCTCAGATGAACCCTTTTTTTCCTGCTGATTTTAAAGAGCACTTGATTGGTGCTGACACAATCAGAGAAGCGCTGGACGGGGCATGCCTTCAAACGGCACATTTGATCAAGGCAGAATTAGCCAGTATTGACTGGAGTGATCCATCCAAGGTGGATATCGCGGAGCAAAATGATGATATTTATAATGCTTTATATGATCTTGCTGGATATCCTCGATTTATGGACGACTTTATGGCGAGTAAGATTGAGCAGAATATTGATCCGAATTCTGTGACTGTTCAGGAGATAGCTCAAGCTTTGCGGAATGAATTCCGTGATGATTTATATGGATTTCATATAGAAAGGCAATTATGTAGCTGGTTTCAGCGGGGGCATGAAGTTGAGGAGATAAAAGAGAGTTTTTATGAGGCGATTAAAAGTCTTCCTCAATCTCGGCAACGCATGTTGGAGGTAACACCCGTGCATATTGCGGCGTATCTAGACAAATTTCCCTTTAGCAGATCATCCGATACGTGTGGTTTTTATAGCTCTGGGATATGTAGAAACATTGCGTTGCGATGTCGATGGGGAGACGAGATTTCATGGGATTTAAAGGTTGTTAACGAGGAGATTGTGCATGCGATTGATGATGCGGTCAAGTTCTCTCAACCGGGGCGTATAATTGATCGATTGTGCGAAAACAAAGATAATGAGGTTTTTATTGATGGGTTGTTGCCGGATAAACAATCTTTATCGCAGTATTATAATAACTCCTTGCATGAAACGGGTAGTGAAAAAGTGGCCAAGTGCTCGTATCTGATGGAGGCATTGGCAAATATTGTGGTTGCAATCGACGCGGGAATTATAGATTTGCAGAAGCTTGAAGATAAGATTCCGCAATTAAGTATATCTTACCTGCATTTTATAGAGCGGGAAGAGCGGTATATAGAAACATTGCGATACGGCTAAGGTTTAAGTTTCTTGAATTTTTTCAGTTGCACGCGGATATGTTGCTGGCCGGTTTTTTCTTCATATTTCTCGTAATATTGCTGGTGGTAGCCTTCGGCCTCGTAAAACGCGCTGGCTGGCTCGATTTCGGTGACAATCAGGTTTTTGTAGCGCTTGCTTTCATTGACTTGCGCTACTAGATCACGTGCAATTTTCTCTTGCTCATCATCGTGATAATAAATGGCAGAGCGATATTGCGTGCCGACATCAACGCCCTGACGGTCTTTGGTCGTCGGGTCGTGTGCCTCGGTCAGAAAGAACTTCACCAGATCGGCATAGGAAGTTTTATCCGGATTAAACGTAATTTCAACGGCTTCGGCGTGGCCTGTTTTGCCGGTGCTAACTTGCTCATAAGTCGGATTTTCAGTGTGCCCACCTGTGTAGCCCACACGTGTATAAAGAATGCCGTCAAGGGCGCGAAGCTCGCTCTCAAGGCACCAAAAACAGCCACCTGCTAGTGTGGCAACGGGGTATCCTTCGGGGCGTGTGTTCATAAGATCATCTCCTTGTTCCATGGCTTGTGCGGGGATCAGGCTCCAGCCGATCAGGGTGAGGCCGAGTAATATTAAAATGAAACGCATGGCTTTTGTTCCTTTGGTTATATAAACTACCATTCGTGGCTCGGAAGGAAAGCGTTACATGTTTGCCAAAAAACCATCACCGAATTTTGGAGAGCGCCCCGAGGGTGTTAAGCCATCCTTGCTGATTTTGCATTATACCGGCATGAAAACAAGCTGCGCGGCGCTGGAGCGTTTATGTGATCCGAAATCGGAGGTAAGCGCGCATTATCTGGTGTGTGAGGAGGGCTCTATCGTGCAGATGGTGGCGGAGGATAAACGCGCTTGGCATGCAGGAAAGAGCTATTGGCGCGGGATTGAGGATGTGAATTCGCACTCCATCGGCGTTGAAATCGTCAATAAAGGTCATGAGTTCGGCTATGAAGAATTTCCCGAGGTGCAGATCGAAACGGTGATACGCCTGTGTCAGAAAATTATGCAGCGCCACGATATAAAGCCTGAAAACGTGCTGGGGCATTCGGATATAGCGCCTGCGCGCAAACAAGACCCGGGTGAGTTATTCCCGTGGCAAAAACTGGCTGAAAAAGGGGTTGGTGTATGGCCTGAGCCAGTGGCAGAAGGTGCGCGGGAGGAAGGTTTTAAAGCCCTGTTGGTGGAATATGGCTACGACCCGTCTGTTGATCTTGAAACGCTCACCGAAGCTTTTCACCGGCATTTTTATCCTGAAAATCTGGGTAAGTCTGCGGACAAGGAAAGTGCTGCGCGGCTGCAATCACTGATCATGCAAAAGAAAAGGTCAGAGGATCTGTAAGCCGGGTTCTGTACTCCCTAAGGAGTGATAGCTATTCATCTGGGATAGTTGTTACCAAATATCTCTAGCGACCTACCCGTGTAACGATGTGGAAATACATCATGTGTC
>JBFHFW010000089.1:0-5493 GCA_041583395.1 Alphaproteobacteria bacterium | reverse complement strand
ACGACATTTGATTTTTGCGTGCAAGGATACAACACCCGCTGTCAGCGCGTGTGTGATCTCGCCTGTACCGCGGAAAATCATGCCTTCACCTTTTTCATTATCAAGGGCAAGTGACATGTAGTACAGACCCAAAACAATGTCCTGAGACGGTGTAATAATCGGCTTACCGTTCGCAGGTGAAAGAATGTTATTGGTCGCCATCATCAAGCAGCGCGTTTCAAGCTGTGCCTCGATCGAAAGTGGTACGTGAACAGCCATCTGGTCACCGTCAAAGTCGGCGTTAAAGGCTGTACAAACGAGTGGGTGCAGCTGAATCGCTTTCCCTTCGATGAGGACTGGTTCAAACGCCTGAATACCCAAACGGTGCAATGTTGGCGCACGGTTCAGCATAACAGGATGCTCGCGGATAACTTCTTCAAGAATATCCCAAACTTCAGGGCGTTCTTTTTCAACCATACGCTTGGCGGCTTTGACTGTTGAAGCCATGCCATAAATCTCAAGCTTGTGGTAGATAAAAGGTTTGAATAGCTCCAGCGCCATTTTCTTCGGAATACCGCACTGGTGGAGTTTAAGTTCTGGACCCACCACGATCACGGAACGACCGGAATAGTCAACACGCTTACCAAGAAGGTTTTGACGGAAACGACCCTGCTTACCTTTGAGCATGTCAGACATGGATTTCAAAGGACGTTTATTTGCACCTGTGATCACACGACCACGACGGCCATTATCGAAGAGCGCATCAACAGATTCCTGCAGCATACGTTTTTCGTTACGCACAATAATGTCTGGTGCACGCAATTCAATCAAGCGCTTCAAACGGTTGTTACGGTTAATCACACGACGATACAAATCGTTCAAATCAGATGTCGCAAAACGACCACCATCCAATGGAACCAATGGGCGGAGCTCAGGTGGAAGAACCGGACAAATATCCAAAATCATCCATTCAGGGCGTGTACCGCTCTCAAGGAATGCATCAAGCAATTTCAGACGCTTAACCAACTTCTTACGCTTGGCTTCGGAACCAGTTTCAGCCAGATCTTCCTCGACTTTGACTTTTTCCGCTTCCAGATCAAGATCCATCAAAATCTCTTTCATGGCCTCCGCACCGATACCGGCACGGAAATTTTCTTCGCCATACTCGTCTTGTGCGGCGTAATATTCTTCCTCGTTCAAAAGCTGCAAAGGCTTCAATGGCGTCATGCCGGGCTCGATCACGATAAAGTTTTCGAAATATAAAACGCGCTCAAGTTCTTTCAAAGTCATATCCATCATCAAACCAATACGTGATGGCAATGATTTCAAGAACCAGATATGGGCCACCGGACAGGCAAGCTCGATGTGACCCATGCGCTCGCGGCGGACTTTTGTGAGGGTGACTTCAACGCCACATTTCTCACAAATGATGCCTTTATATTTCATGCGCTTATATTTACCGCACAGACATTCATAGTCTTTCACGGGGCCAAAGATACGCGCACAGAACAAGCCGTCTTTTTCAGGCTTGAATGTACGGTAGTTAATAGTTTCAGGCTTCTTTACCTCACCATAAGACCAAGAGCGGATCTGCTCGGGGCTCGCAATAGAGATGCGGATGCTGTCAAAACTTTGTGGCCCTGTTGGTTGGCCGAATAAGTTCATGAGTTCGTTCATTTTTGTGTGCCTCTTTCTTTAAAAAATTTCTATGCGGATGGTTCTTGGGTTACAATTTTTTGTGTTTCAAAATAATCTAGCCGTGCACAACGGTCAGGATTCCCCGCTGCTGCTATGGCAAGAGGATCATTTGGTCTAATAAAGCCTGTAATAGGATCCCCTGCTTCTAACTTAACACTTTTACAAAATAAAGAAGCAAGACCCGTAGATGCTTTTTGATGCATATTGCTATAAAACCAAGCGTACTGAATACCAAGATCATTCTGATTTAGTTCGGCTAAACCAGTAGAAAAACCTTGATATTTTACAGTTCCTGTGACTTCCACGATAACCTCTTCTTAAGCATTACCGCTCTGTTTCAGATCGACATTCAAACACAATGCCCGTAGTTCCTTGGTCAATACGTTGAATGACTCTGGGATACCAATCTCGAAGTTGTCTTCACCGCGAACGATGCTCTCATAGACTTTCGAGCGGCCGGCCACGTCATCAGACTTGACTGTGAGCATCTCTTGCAGCGTATAAGCCGCACCGTATGCTTGCAGTGCCCACACCTCCATCTCACCGAAGCGCTGACCACCGAACTGGGCTTTACCGCCGAGTGGCTGTTGCGTCACAAGTGAGTATGGACCAATGGAACGCGCGTGGATCTTATCATCAACCAAGTGATGCAGTTTGAGCATATACATGTAGCCCACTGTCACATCACGGTCGAATTTCTCACCCGTACGGCCATCGATCAGTGTCATCTGACCAGATGTTTTCAGACCTGCTTTTTCAAGGAGATCGGAGATATCGCCTTCATGCGCACCATCAAAGACCGGTGTTGCCATTGGCACACCTTCTGCGAGGTTGCCAGCCATCTCGACAACTTCTTTTTTGTCGAGTTTTTGGACCTTGTTTTTGAACTCATTTTCGCCATACACATCCAAAAGCTTGGTATCAAGCGCTTTTAATTCAGCGTCGCTTGGGTTTTTCTTGTCCTTGAAGGCTTCGATCATTTCACCGATCTGACGCCCCATAGACGCGGCTGCCCAACCGAGGTGAATTTCCAAGATCTGCCCGACATTCATCCGTGATGGAACACCCAGCGGGTTCAGCACAAGATCAACAGGCGTGCCGTCCTCGAGGTAAGGCATGTCTTCTTGTGGGATCACTTTGGAAACAACACCTTTGTTACCATGACGACCAGCCATCTTATCACCGGGCTGCATTTTGCGTTTCACGGCAACGAAGACTTTAACCATCTTCATCACACCCGGAGGCAACTCGTCACCGCGCTGAAGCTTCTCGACTTTGTTCTCGAAACGCTCTTTAAGGTCATCAACCGCATCATCGAAGGTCTTATTCATTGCTTCGATTTCGGCCATAATGGCTTCATCAGCGATTGCAATCTGACGCCAAAGACCGCGTTTCTCAATGCCTTCAAGTGTTTTGGCATCCAGTTTTTCACCTTTTTTGAGCTTCGTATCTTTTGGTGCAGAAACAACTTCCTGACCACTGAGCAAATCACTCAGGCGACCATAGAAGCCGTCTTCGATGATTTTACGCTCGTCATCACGGTCTTTTGCAAGACGTTCGATTTCCTGTGCCTCGATAGAAAGCGCACGGGCATCCTTATCAACGCCGCGGCGGTTAAAGACGCGCACGTCAACAACCGTACCAACAGTACCCGGTGGCAATTTCAGTGATGTATCTTTTACATCAGCCGCTTTTTCACCGAAAATCGCACGCAGGAGTTTTTCCTCGGGCGTCATTGGGCTCTCGCCTTTTGGTGTTACCTTACCGACCAAAATATCACCTGGAGCCACTTCCGCACCGATATGAACGATACCGGCCTCATCAAGATGCTTGAGAGCTTCTTCACCGACATTTGGAATGTCGCGTGTGATTTCTTCGGTACCAAGCTTGGTATCGCGTGCCATCACCTCGAATTCCTCCAAGTGAATTGACGTATATACATCATCACGCACAATACGCTCGGACACCAAAATGGAGTCCTCGAAGTTGTAACCGTTCCAAGGCATAAAGGCCACAAGGACGTTCTTACCCAGCGCCAATTCACCAAGCTGTGTTGAAGGACCATCAGCAATAATATCGCCAGCCTTAACCACATCACCCACTTTAACAAGCGGACGCTGGTTCAAACATGTGCTTTGGTTTGAACGCTCGAATTTCGCAAGCTTGTAAATATCAACGGTTGGCTCACCGGGGTGAAGATCTTCAGTCGCCTGAACAACAACGCGTGTGGCATCGACTTTTGTGATCGTACCCGCACGACGTGCCGCCACAGCCGCACCGGAGTCACGCGCCACAGTCGCCTCCATGCCTGTTCCAACAATAGGAGCAGAAGCTTTAAGCAATGGCACAGCCTGACGCATCATGTTTGATCCCATCAAAGCGCGGTTCGCATCGTCGTTTTCCAGGAATGGAATAAGTGAAGCCGCAACAGACACCATTTGCTTGGGTGAAACGTCCATATATTCAACTTGGTCTGCCGGAGACATCAAGTTCTCACCAGCCTGACGGCAAGAGATGAGGTCATTGACAAACTGACCTGATTTATCAAGCAGCGTATTAGCCTGCGCGATTGTGTATTTAGCTTCAACCATTGCGGACATATAGACCACTTCTGATGTCACCTTGCCATTTTCCACTTTGCGGTACGGGCTTTCAATGAAACCATACTGATTCACACGGGCAAATGTCGCAAGTGAGTTGATCAAACCAATATTTGGTCCCTCAGGTGTTTCAATCGGACAAATACGACCATAGTGCGTGGGGTGAACGTCACGTACCTCGAAGCCAGCACGTTCACGTGTCAAACCACCGGGGCCGAGCGCTGAAAGACGACGCTTATGTGTGATTTCAGCCAATGGGTTTGTCTGATCCATAAACTGTGAAAGCTGTGATGAACCAAAGAACTCACGCACAGATGCCTGCGCAGGCTTGGAGTTAATCAAGTCATGCGGCATGAATGTGTCGATATCAACGGATGACATACGCTCACGAATAGCGCGCTCCATACGCAGCAAGCCAATGCGGATCTGGTTTTCCATGAGCTCACCCACGGAACGCACACGACGGTTACCAAGGTTATCGATATCATCAACCTCGCCCTGACCATCTTTCAATCCATGGAGATATCTCAAGATCGCCAGAATATCTTCGCGGGAAAGAACGCGGAATTGGTCATCAGCATCCAGATCCAAGCGCGCATTCATTTTCACACGACCAACAGGCGAGAGGTCATAACGCTCTGGATCAAAGAATAGAGAATCAAATAGCGCAGAAGCAGACTCAACTGTTGGCGGCTCACCGGGACGCATCACGCGGTAAATATCGATCAACGCTTCTTCACGTGTATCACATTTATCCATCGCCAAGGTGTTACGCACATAAGCACCAATATTCAGGTGATCAATGCCCAAAAGTGGCAATTCTTTGACCTTTGCCCCTGTGAAGGCTGCAATATCTTCTTCGGTAATTTCGTAACCGGCCTCGTAAGTAATTTGCCCTGTTTCAGGATCAAAGATATCTGCTGCCAGATATCGACCGACAAGCGCATCATCCTGAACCAGAATTTCTTTCAACCCGTCTTCGGCTAGTTTTTTTGCTTTGCGCGGTGTAATTTTTTCACCCTCTGCAGCAACAACTTTGCCAGTGCTTGCATCTACCAAATCTGAAGAGAGCTTCATGCCGCGGAAATTTTCAGCATCAAACGGTGTTTTCCAGCCTTTTTTGTCTGCTGTGTAGGTAACCGTATCATAAAATACTGCAAGAATTTCTTCGTTGCTCATGCCTTGGATCAACAACGGATCAACCGCTGTATCATTT
>JBFHFW010000088.1:0-5636 GCA_041583395.1 Alphaproteobacteria bacterium | reverse complement strand
TACAAAGCTGTCCTTAATGTCAGAAGCAGTCAGGGCGAGGTGGTGAATAAGGCTCATAAGCTTATCCTAGCTCATCTGTATCATGCGCTCGATCGGGCGGCGTGCGCGTTCAGCGATCTTTGGATCAAGCAGGACTTCTGGCGATTCTGTGCGCAATGCTTCGAGGATTTTTGGCAAGGAAATGCGTTTCATGTGTGGGCACATCTGACATGTCCCGATCAGCTCGACTTCGGGGTTGTTGGCGGCGACATTGTCGCTCATAGAGCACTCAGTCATCAATACGGCACGTTTCGGCTTGTTTTCTTTGATGTAATCATCCATCTGCGCGGTGGAGCCGGAAATGTCGCTCTCGGCAATGACTTCGGGCGGACATTCGGGATGCGCCAGCACCACAACATCATCGCCATATTGCGCACGCATGTCACGCACATCTTGTGCCGAGAAACGCTCGTGAACCTCGCACGTTCCATCCCAGATAATGATTTTCACATTGGTCTGCGCCGCAACGTTTTGCGCCAAAAACTTATCCGGTGTCATGATCACTGTATCATGGCCTTCCGCACCCAAGGCATTCACAATCTGCAAAGCATTGGAACTGGTGCAACATACATCGGTTTCGGCTTTAACTTCGGCTGTGGTATTGACGTAGGAGACAACCGGAATACCGGGATACTTTTCCTTAAGCGCCCGTACATCAGCGCCCGTAATCGATTCCGCCAGTGAACAACCGGCTTTCATATCGGGCATGAGGACTTTTTTATGCGGTGCCAGAATTTTTGAAGTCTCGGCCATAAAATGCACACCGCACTGTACAATAATGTCAGCATCGCTTTCAGCCGCTTTGCGCGCCAGCATCAGCGAGTCGCCAACCACATCACCCA
Organism: Alphaproteobacteria bacterium; assembly: GCA_041583395.1. Taxonomy (GTDB): domain Bacteria; phylum Pseudomonadota; class Alphaproteobacteria; order Micavibrionales; family Micavibrionaceae; genus UBA6929. The sequence continues at coordinate 4,755 of JBFHFW010000088.1, read as the reverse complement.
CGCCATAAAAGATGTCTGAGGTCATATAGTTATGCGCCAAAATGACGGCATTTTTCTCGGCCTTCAGGCGATTAATCTCGTAAATATAAGGCGCAATGGTTTGCCAGTGCTCGGGCGTGTACTGCTTTTTAAGCTTTTCGTACAAAGCCTCTGTCGCATCCGCAACTTCTTGCGTATAAGCTAATTCCGGTGTCTTCAGTGCTTGTGCTTGCATAGCTGTATTTCGTATAGTTCGTGAAACCACGCAATCTTTCATATTCAGGTACGTAACGTCAAGGATAAGTGTCAATTATGGCCGATTTATTTGCAAAAGAAGAGCCTTCATCAGAGGAACAAAGCGCACAGCGCCCTTTGGCAGAGCGTTTGCGCCCTCAAGACTTAGATGAAATTACGGGGCAGGATCATTTGGTCGGCAAAAATGCGCCCTTGCGTAAGATGATTGAAGGCGGGCATCTGGCCTCGCTCATTTTGTGGGGCCCACCGGGGTGTGGGAAAACAACGCTGGCACGGATTTTGGCGCAGCACACCGATATGCATTTTGAGCAGCTCTCGGCTATTTTCTCCGGCGTGAAGGATCTGCGCGCTGTGTTTGATGCAGCGAAGATGCGCTTTAGGAACGGGCAAAAGACCCTCCTTTTTGTCGATGAGATTCACCGCTTTAATAAGTCCCAGCAAGATGCATTCCTGCCTGTGGTCGAGGACGGTACGATTGTGCTCGTCGGCGCAACGACAGAAAATCCGTCCTTTGAACTGAATGCCGCGTTGCTATCCCGCGCGCAAGTCTTTGTCCTCAAGCGTCTTGAAGATGACGCGCTGGAGGATCTGATCAAACGTGCGGAAGCGGCTTTAGAGACAAAACTCCCTCTCGATGAAAACGCACGCGAGACGCTTAAAGCCATGGCGGATGGTGATGGGCGTTATTTACTCAGCATGATTGAGCAGGTCGTGGCGCAAGCAGGTGAAGACATTTTAGACAGTGAGGCGCTTCTAAATCTGATCCAGCGGCGCGCGCCTCTTTATGATAAGGGTGAAGAAGCACATTATAATCTGATCAGTGCTTTCCACAAATCCATTCGCGGTTCGGACGTGGATGCGGCGCTATATTGGATGGCGCGTATGTTAGAGGGCGGCGAAGACCCCGAATATATCTTGCGCCGGATGACGGCTTTGGCCTCGGAAGATATCTCTAATGCTGATCCGCAGGCTTTGCCGCTGGTGATTGCCGCTTGGCAGGCTTATGAGCGCCTTGGCTCGCCGGAGGGGCATTTAGCCATTGCGCAAGCTGTCACATATCTGGCCACGGCGCCGAAATCCAATGCCAGCTATAAGGCCATGAAGGCGGCCAAACAGATGGCCAAAGAAAGCGGTTCCCTGATGCCGCCCAAACACGCGGTCAATGCGCCGACCAAGCTGATGAAGGAAGAGGGCTACGGGCAGGGCTATCAATATGACCACGACACACCGGAGGGCTTTGCGGGGCAAAACTACTTCCCTGAAGATCTTCCGCGTGCGGAACTCTACCAGCCCGTCGAGCGTGGCTTTGAACGCGAGATTAAGAAACGTTTGGAGTACTGGGCAAAGCGCCGAGAGAGTTAGTTGACATATGGAGGAGCTCATTATAGTGTCCTCAGGAACATAAATTGAGGAATGAAAAAAAATGGCAACATATGATGATGGCTTGAACTCCGAGGCAACGCTTCAAGTAAGTTGTGTTGAAAAATTTCTTGAGGCTGGCGTAGGTGAGTTTGTTGATGCATATAAGGCGCGGGTCCAGTGTCTAGATGCAAGAAATTGGTTGGATATAGATGCACAAATAGAAGTGCGCGAGATGCACGCCAAATTAAACGACAAGCTCTACCCGGGCTGTTGAGGCATTACTTATTTAAGGTTTAAGGTCAGGGATCAAGCCATGCAAATACTCCAGGAAATTTATGAAGAAGCCTGCTTGGTGCACCGGAATGATCATGTTCTTTTGAATCGGGATATCACGCAAGGGATTCAGGAAGATTATGATGAGACTCGTTTTGTACGAAGAAATGATCGTATCGCATTCAATCACCAGATTACAGAAGGGGTGCAGCATGTCTATGATGATGCGTGTCTCGCGCGCCAAAATGATACAGCCGGATTAGATGCGCAGATTGTTGATGGATTGCAGCAGATCTATAGCGAAGCGTGCAGTTTGAGGTCAAATGATCAAGTGGATTTTGATGCGCAAACCATAAAGGAACTGCAAAGCCTTTATGAGGTAATGCGTTTAGATAGATAGCTTTATTCTGCTTTTTGATGCATCACATGCTCGCGGTGGATGAGGTAAATACCGCTGCTGATAATAATGGCCGAGCCTGCGAGCATCCAGCCATCGGGGAAGTCCCCGAATAACAATAGCCCCAGCGCCAGCCCCCAGATCATTTGCGAATATTGCAGTGGCGCAATCAAAGAAGCCTCGGCCATATGAAAGGCGCGGGAGACGCTCAAAAACCCGATCACAATACACACACTTGATGTTAGCAAAAACGGCATATGCTTTAAGAGGAACGGCTGAAAGCCTTCTCCCATAAGCATGAGCGGCGTTGTCAGGATGCAGGCAATAAAGAGCGGATAAAATCCGACAGCAATATCTTTGGGCTCCTTCATCGAGCGCATCACCAGATGCAAGAACGCGAAGACCAGCGGCATCACAAGCAATAAGAGCATCATAGGCAGATCAAGCGTGTTTTCCCACGGGCGGAAAGCAATAATAATTGCGCTAAACCCAACGGCAATCGCCGCCCAGCGATGCCAGCCAACATGCTCCTTATAAAGCGGGATAGCAACAATCGCCATCATAAAGGGCTGTAAAAACGCAATCGTATAAAAGGCCGCCAGCGGCATAATTGACAGCGCATAGACAACCAGCAGACTGCCGAAAAAATTCATGAGCCCGCGGAACACGTGAAGCTTCATGTTTTGTCGATCACAAAGAACGCGCAATCCCCCGAATTTGGGAGCTAAGGCCAGCAAGATCAATGACGCAAAAAAGAGATCCGAGGCAATAATCTGATAAATGGAATAATGCGGTGTAAGGACTTTGACGGCTGCATCCGACACGGTAAACCCAAAATACCCCAAAAGGGTTAAAAGAATAGCTTTGTATTTGACGGGTAAGTGTTTAAATATGGTCATCTAATTTTGTCATCCTGAAGCGAATGCGAAGGATCTTGGTCGATGATATGTACAAGATTCTTCACGGCGCTCAGAATGACAGCACCTATTGAAAAGGGCAAGAAAAATGCTGGGTACAATTAGTTTTATCGCCCTTGGCGGAGCTTTAGGCGCAGTTTTGCGTCACGGCGTGAATGTGGCCGCAGTGGCGCTATTCGGGCATGGCTTTCCGTGGGGGACGCTGGCAGTGAATATTCTTGGCTCATTTGTGATGGGGGCTCTGATCGCTTATCTTGCGCATTGGGGTAATCTGTCACCGGCCTTGCGCCTGTTCTTTGTAACGGGGCTGCTCGGCGCCTTTACAACATTTTCGACGTTCTCCCTTGATACGATCACCTTGTGGGAACGGGGATTGGAGCTCCACGCCGCGGCTTATGTTTTGGCCTCTGTGGTTCTATCGGTGAGTGCGTTATTGGCTGCGATGGTGTTGGTGAGAAGTATTACTGGATGAAATTATTGACATAATTTATTTATTGATGTACAACCAGCGTATCCATTGTAAAACAATAAAGAGAAGAATAATGACAGATAATGCAAATTCAGATGTCTCACGTGCTGGCGCAGAAGAGACCTGTGCAAAGCTAGGTTTTGAGAAAGTTGGTGAATTTCCCGTGGAAGGTTTAAAGGAGGCTTGGCTTCAGTCTGAAGGGGGAGGCGAGTTCACAGTTGTTCATTATGCCCGAAAAGATGGACTGTTTTTGGCTGTAACGTATCACGATCAAGATTTGTATAACTCGGAAATCACTTGCCACATTTCATACAAAAAATCTTCGTCTATGCAAAGCGGGTACGCCTCACAGCTTCTTTTGAATATTTGTGATAATTATTCTTCTCAGAGGGCTAATCTTTCTGATGGTCAAGCGCATTCTTTGGCAGGTGGTGATGTACATACTTTTGTCTTAAAATGCAGTTTAGAGGCTTTAAATTTCTCAAAATTAGAAGCCATTATAAAAGAATTGGAGAACAATGGGAGATTCTTACCGATAACCCCAACAAATTACTATGGAAAATATTTAGGTATAACAAAAGTCGATTGGGAAGCATTAGATTATCCATTTTCTGTTTCTTTGTTGGACGAACCTCAAACCCAAGGTGTTGATGATTTGGTAAATATGCGCCAAGGAGCTTACCCACAATGGGCACAACAGCTGATTATCTAGAAAAATAAACTACTCTTTATATGCTTTTGCTTTTCATGGGACACAGTGATATTGTGCGCGCATGAGCAATATTCGTCATATCAAAGTCAGTGAAGATGATAACGGCCAGCGTTTCGAGCGCTGGGTGAAGAAAAATCTGCCTGAAATTCCCTACGGTCTTGCGCAAAAGTTGATCCGCAAAGGTCAGTTCCGCATTGATGGAAAACGCGCCAAAGCCGATACACGCCTCGAGACAGGCCAAGAAATCCGTGTGCCGCCAGTTGAAAAACAAGCCGCACAAAAGGTCAAAAAACTCTCGGAAGCCGATCTGAAATTTATCCGTAATCTTGTAATATATGATGATGGCGACATTGTCGCTTTGAATAAGCCTGCAGGCGTGCCTGTACAAGGT
>JBFHFW010000087.1:0-5646 GCA_041583395.1 Alphaproteobacteria bacterium | reverse complement strand
TCCGCGCCATTATGAAGCTGTTGATATTTTACCTTCTCCCGATGGATTGATGACGGTTGCGCTGAACGGTATTAATGATCATCAGAAAAAGAAGGGGCGCTCCAAAGAAGAATTGAGCGAGGAAGAAGAGAATGGTCTCGCCGAAGCCGAGCGATGGGGGCTGGACGCCGTATCAACCGAGAATGATTTTGTGCGTTTGCTGACGATTGATCCGCGTGGTGTTTTGCTCTCCAGTTCCGAGTATTTTAACTCGCATGGGGCGCATGTTTCCCAAGTGATTGCCAATGAACAAAAGTCACGTGTTTTGGTTGGGGATACGGATATGAAAGATGTTATTCCAACGGGAGATCCCGATTTTCCAACGGAAGAAAAACGCTCGCAGGAAGGGTGGATTGTCTCTGCGCCGGGGCTTGAACCCTACGACGATCCTTGTCGCAATATTGAAGTTTATAACCCTTAAGGGCTAATCCATGGAATTTACAGTTGATGAAAATTATGCCGGTCAGCGGCTGGATAAGGTTTTGGCGGGTTTATGCGATGATTTGTCGCGTGCGCGTTTGCAGGTGCTGATTGCCGAAGGTGCTGTGCAGGTGAACGGCAGAGCGGGGATAAAGGGATCGTACAAGGTGAGTGCGGGGGATGTGCTTGATATTACCATTCCCGCCCTAAAATCCGCCGTCCCCCAGCCGCAAGATATTCCGCTTGATATTATTTATGAAGATGAGGATTTGCTGGTGATTAACAAGCCCGCAGGCCTCGTCGTGCATCCGGGGGCGGGGAATGCGGATGGAACGCTTGTCAATGCCTTGCTTTATCATTGCGGAGAGAGTTTGTCGGGGATTGGCGGTGTGCTCAGACCCGGGATTGTGCATCGGCTGGATAAGGATACGAGTGGTCTCATGGTTGTTGCCAAAAGTGATCGTGCGCATCAAGGGCTTGCGGCGCAGCTCGAGGATCGGTCGCTCAGTCGCATTTATCAGGCTTTAGTTTTGAAAGTCCCGCAACCGCGCAAGGGAACAATTGATCAAATGATCGGGCGGCATCCGCGTAACCGTCTGAAAATGGCTATTTGTAAGAATGGCGGGCGTGAGGCGCAGACACATTACGCGGTTGAAAATATCTATGGTGATGCTTGTGCGCTGGTGGAATGTAAGCTGCAAACGGGGCGCACGCATCAAATTCGTGTGCATATGGAGTTTTTGGGGCATCCTTTGATCGGTGATCCTTTATACGGAGCTCAGCCTACCGCAATGGCAGCAGCATTGAAGCGGGAGGAATATGCGCAGGATATTATTGATGTCGCATTGGCATTTCCACGCCAAGCTTTGCATGCGCGCGCGCTGTCTTTTATCCATCCTGTGACTGAAAAACGCCTTGAATTTGAAATAGCTCTGCCGGATGATTTTTCTAATCTATTGAAAAGGCTTGATAAATTTTAGTTGTATAAAAAATACATAAAATTTTAGATAAATCTCTTGCATTTCCATAATCCTTATAGTATTCTAAAAATATAAGGTCAGTGTGCGAATGACAACAACAAGCCTCAAAGGGCAGAGATAAACGCAAAACGGCCAGTGAGCATGATATAAGATAAATATATGAACTTGGGTAGTTTTTCTCTCCTTTCCTCCTTCTACCCGGGTTTGGAACATAAAAGTGATAGATGTGGTGAGTTTTCCAATCTGGTACCTTCCTTATAGCCTCCTTCGGGAGGCTATTTTTTTTCTATAGTCATTTCATTTAATTTTCTGACATCGTTAGCTTTCGTTACCGTATTTTTATACGCTTACGTTCTTGCGCGTCTTGTTCCTTGTATCTTATCCAAAATTTGACCTTTTGCAGGAATTCTCCCTTTGTATTTTGCTCTAAAAGCGCGGAAAAGCTTGCAAGGCGCGGTTTTATTGGCCTAATGTGCGTTTATGAGTGAACAACTGGCCATGAGTCCCGATTTCGAGGAGGATCAGCCGCGTGCGCAAGAAGTGCATGAGGCCGATGCGCTGTTGCTGGATATTGACGGATATGAGGGGCCAATCTCGGTTCTTTTGGAGCTCGCGCGCAATCAAAAGGTGGATTTGCGGCAGATCTCTATTTTAGAGCTGGCGCGGCAATATCTTGGCTTTGTCGAGCGTGCGCGGACGCTTAATCTTAATCTGGCGGCTGAATATCTGGTGATGGCGGCGTGGCTGGCCTATTTGAAATCGCGCTTGCTCTTGCCGCAGGAAGAAACGGGTGAGGAACATACAGCCGAGGAAGTGGCCGAAGCGCTGCAATTCCAACTTCGCCGTTTGGAGGCCATGCAAAATGCGGGAGAGGCGCTGATGAGCTTGCCGCAATTGGGGCAGGAAATTTTCAAGCGCGGCATGCCTGAAGGCCTCAGCGTGAATACGACGATCCGTTACAATGTAGAGCTTTATGATCTCTTCAAGGCTTATGGCGATATCAAGCGCCGCAATGAAGATCAGGGTTATGACTTGCCGGAGTTCCAGTTGATGAGCGCCGAAAATGCGATGAGCCGCATGACACGCATGTTGGGGCAGTTACCACGCAAGGGCATGCATACGGCTTGGACGACGCTCGAGAGCTTTATTCCCGAAGGCATTAAAAGCAAGCTGTTCGGGCGCTCGGCACTGGCATCGAGTTTAACGGCGGGGCTGGAGCTGGCCAAGCAAGGGAAACTTGAGATTAAGCAAGATGGGCTTTTTCGTCCGGTTTATTTACGCGCCGTTTCGGATTTAAGTGATGCAGAGGTTGCCGCGCAAGATGGATGAGAATTTACGCATATTGGAAGCTTTGTTATTTGCCGCTGCCGAGCCGCTTCGGACGCAGGATTTGCATGAGCGCATGCCGGAGGGTGCGGATGTTGGCGGGCTGCTGATGGAGCTGCAAAAGCTTTATGACGGGCGCGGGGTGGAGCTGGTTGATCTGGATGGTGCGTGGGCTTTCCGGACGGCAAAGGACTTGGCCGAGGCACTGTCTGTCGAGCGTCATATCACCAAGAAAATGTCCAAAGCCGCGCTGGAGACGCTCTCTATTATCGCCTATCACCAGCCGGTGACGCGGGCAGAGGTAGAAAATATCCGCGGTGTGGCAACGCATCGCGGGACGCTCGATTCCCTAATCGAGGCAGGATGGGTTAAGCCCGGACGCCGCCGCGAAACACCGGGGCGGCCTTTGACATGGGTGACAACGACTTCTTTTCTTGATCAATTCGGCTTGGAGTCGATTATGGATTTGCCGGGGCTGGATGATTTGAAGGCCTCTGGACTTTTAGACCGCAGACCTGCTATAGAAGCAGCAAGCCTGTCGGGTGATCTGTTCGGTGATGAAGCCGAGGAACGCGCGCTGGCGCAGGATTTAAATAGGGATGATCTTAAGGAAGAAGATGCGCCCGAAGATATGCTAGAGGAGCTTTAAAGCCATGACCCCCGGTCCATTACAAATATTACTGGTTATTCTTTTGATTTTGCTGATTTTCGGTGCGGGTCGTGTGCCGGATATCATGGAGAATCTCGCCAAGGGCGTGAAGAGCTTTAAAAAAGGCATGAAGGACGAAGACGCGCAAATCTCTGCGAATAAATCCATAAAAGACGATAGCCAAGCTGAAGATAAGTCTAAAGACGCATCAAAAGATGATTAATCTTGGCTGGCCGGAATTGCTGATTATTATGGCGGTGGCTATTTTGGTAATCGGCCCCAAGGAGTTGCCTGTGCTGATGGTCGGGCTGGGGCGTGTGTTCAAGCGTATTCAATATATGAAATTTGCAATCTCCCGTCAGTTTGATGATCTGATGCATGATGCGGGGCTATCCGATCTGCAGGATCAGGTGAATTTCGAAGCTAAAGACTTTGATGAGACTGCCGCAGGTGATGAAGCGCATGCCCAGTTACAAGATCCGTCTCATGCGCATAAGCAAGCTTTAGAGGAGCGTGAGGATTAGTTGCCGAATAATGGAGGGTGATATCCAAAGGGCCCTCTGCAGACAGTTAGGGTGGCTTTTTCGCCCTCGGAATTAATTGCCTCATACGTTCGGCTTGCTATATTTTTGCCACAGGCGTTGAAGAGGCTTATGTTCTCTCCACCAGTTACTTGTTTATACCCCTGTTTTTCCAGCCATTCTTTTCCACCTGACTCCGGGTAGCCTTTTTCCATTAGTATTGCAATGCCAGTAGCGAGTGCTAATGTGCAAAATAGCCCTGCTAAAGTAGAAGTAGTGCTTTTCATGGTTGGCTCCTTTTTGCGTGAAAATATAGCAGGGCAGTAAGGCTGTCAATACACATATGTAAATTTTATTGTATTTTAAAATAATACTTCATTTCTCTATGGGATTTATGCTTAACTCTGCGACATGGTTGCTAGTGTTGAAGATAAATCTCCCCTTCTTACGCATCTCGTAGAGTTGCGCACGCGTTTGTTATGGGTGCTGGGCGCGATGGCTGTGGGGACGGCGGTGTGTTTCTTTGCTGTTGAGGATATTTATAGTTTCCTCGTGCGCCCGTTGGCCAATGCGATGGGGGATCAAGGCGGGACGCAGCGCTTGATTTATACGGGCCTGACCGAGGCCTTTTTTACTTATCTGAAAGTTGCATTTTTCGCAGGAATTTTCCTGACATTTCCGATTTTACTGCTGCAAATCTGGCGCTTTATTGCGCCGGGCTTGTATAAGACTGAAAAACGGGCGTTTTTACCGTTTCTGATTGCTACGCCGATTTTGTTTTTTGCAGGTGGGGCGGTTGTTTATTATGTAGTGTTGCCTCTCGCCTGGCCGTTTTTCCTTGGCTTTCAAAGTACGGCGGCTGAAACGGCGCTGCCCATTCAGCTAGAGGCACGGGTGAGTGAGTATCTGGACCTTATTATGACGCTGATTTTTGCGTTTGGTTTGTGTTTTCAGTTGCCGGTGCTTTTGACTTTAATGGGGCGTGTGGGGCTGGTGACGGCGCAAGGGCTGGCCTCAAAGCGTAAATATGCGGTGATTATTACGTTTGTGGTTGCTGCATTCCTAACGCCGCCGGATATTGTCTCCCAGATTTTACTGGCTGTGCCGATCTTGGCACTTTATGAACTGTCGATTTTATTGGTGCGTTACGCTGCGCAGAAAAACGGGCAATCAGATGTCTAATTGTTGTGCCGTCCAATCAATCTCGGCGAGTTGATAGCGAGCGTTATTGATGTGATTGGATAGACATTTTTGTAGCGATATTTTGGATTTTTTGAGATCGGATTCTTCCAGTCTTTCATCGTTACTGTAGGCATTAAATTCATTCAAGGTAGCGTTGATTTGATCAAGCGTTACATTTTTAGAATCGATCTGCTCTAGTGCTTCTAATGTTTGCGCAATAGCGCTGCGTTTTTCTGTGAGAGCTGCAAAGTGTTCCCTTAAAGTAGATTGATTATGAATGCTCATTTTGCCTATGCTTTTTTTGGCATGTGTAACTATTACATTAGAATGTTAGCATAAAGAAATAGATATGTAAAATTTTACAAAAATACAGATACCAAAATCCTGCTATTTATGTTTAAACTGGTAGGGTAAGAGTTCTCTTATTTCTGGTGACTGATGTACAACATACATAAAACTTTATTAGAGAAATACCGTGCGCTTTTGGCGGAGGGCACGCTGCATCTGGATGTTGAGCAAGAAATTGTGA
>JBFHFW010000086.1:0-5685 GCA_041583395.1 Alphaproteobacteria bacterium | reverse complement strand
GCTATAAAGCTTTGTCAGGGTGGATTGTGATGGGTCTGTTTGTGTCATGATTTGCGTCACCTTACTTTCGCCCGAAGAGTTTCTCGATATCATCTAATTTTAACGAAATATAGGTCGGTCGTCCATGATTGCATTGCCCCGAGAGCGGCGTGGCCTCCATCTGGCGCAGCAGCGCATTCATTTCATCCGCATTCATCCGCCGCCCCGATCGCACGGAACCATGGCAAGCCATGGTCGAGAGTATATGATTGAGGCGCTCTTCTATCCCTTGTGCTGTCCCGCGTTCGGCAAGTTCATCAGCGAGATCACGGATCATTTGCCCGACATTGGCACGCTGCCCCAAAAGAGCCGGCACGCTTTGTACGGCAACCGATCCTGCACCAAAAGGCTCGATCTCTAACCCCAACTGTGCGAGTGCATCCGCATGCTCCAAAACACGTTCGGCCTCATCTTCACTCAGTGAGACAATTTCGGGCGTAAGCAAGCCTTGCTTTTCAACGCCGTTCTCGGCCATTTGTGTTTTAAAGCGTTCATAGACCAGACGTTCATGCGCGGCATGTTGATCAATAATTGTAATGCCTTCAGGTGTTTGGGCGATGATATAATTTTCATGGATTTGCGCGCGCGCCGCACCAAGGGGGAAATGCTGTTGCTCTTCTGGCGCGGGTGTCGCGTGCGCGACAGGCATCTCTTCCGCGCGGGCAGAGGGCGCAATATCCGCACCCCAATCCATTTGCGGTGCATGGGCAAGATGCGTGGCCTCAGCCAGTCCCGTACCACTATAGTTGCTTTGTATATAAGAGCGCGGTACAGGGGCGCTTGCCCCGCGGTGAAGAGGCAGCGGGTTATGGATGGTTTGCGCCAGCCGCCCGAGCGCATCATCAGCCACAGCGCTGGAGCTTTGAAAGCCATTCTCCGCAATAGCATGTTTGAGCGCCGAGATAATCAGCCCGCGCACCATCGCGGGATCACGGAAGCGCACTTCGGCCTTCGCAGGGTGCACATTCACATCCACTTGTGTCGCGGGGACATCCAAAAAGAGCGCAAGCACCGGATGACGGTCACGCGCCAGCACATCGGCATAGGCCGCGCGTACACAGCCATGCAGGAGCTTATCCTTCACAGAGCGGCCATTTACAAAGAGATATTGATGCTGCGCCGAGCCGCGGTGATAGGTTGGTAATCCCGCGAATCCGGCAAGTTTTAAACCTTCGCGCTCGGCATCAATGCTCATGGCGTTATCGCCAAAGTCGCGGCCTAAGATCGCGGCTAAGCGTGCTTGTGGTTCTAAAACAGCAGGGTAATGCAGAGCCTGCTTGCCATCATGGGTGAGCGAGAAGGTGATATCAAAATGCGCCATGCTCAGGCGTGTGACCATATCTTTGATCGCCATAAACTCGGCGCGCTCGGATTTCTGGAATTTCAGGCGCGCAGGCGTCGCATAAAACAGATCACGCACCTCGATCTTTGTGCCCTTGGGATGGGAGGAAGGAGCAACCTCGCTCTTTTTACCGCCCTCGACATGAATGTCCCAAGCTTCCCCACCATCGGCATCACGTGTTGAGATCTTAAGGCGCGATACCGCACCGATCGAGGGCAAAGCCTCCCCACGAAAACCCATAAACTGGATATTGAGTAAATCATCATCGGGCAGTTTTGAGGTTGCATGACGATCCATCGCCGCATCCAGCTCCTGTGCATTCATGCCGTGCCCATCATCGGAAATGACAATGGCGGCCTTACCGCCCTCGCGGATATCAATATCAATTTTGCGCGCGCCGGCATCAATCGCATTCTCGCACAGCTCTTTTACTGCCGCGGCAGGACGTTCCAGCACCTCACCGGCGGCAATTTGATTAACAAGCGTTTCGGGCAGATGACGGATGCGCATATCAGAGGCGTTTCTTCAAATATGCAGTGAGTGCGGCTGTCGAGCTATCAAATGTGTGTCCATCGCCCTGATCGGAAAGCTCGGCAATGATATCTTTGGCTAAGCTCTTGCCCAAATCGACCCCCCATTGATCAAAGCTGTTAATGCCCCAAAGTGCGCCTTGGACAAAGACGCGATGCTCATACAGCGCCATCAAAAGCCCCACGCGATAGGGCGTGAGATCATCCAAAATCAGCATGGTACTGGGGCGGTTGCCATCAAAATGCTTATGCGGCTCGGCGGTGTTTTCCGATCCCATCATCAGCGCTTCGGCCTGTGCGAGCGCGTTGGCGACAAGCTGAATATGATGGATTTGGGAACTGTGATCCTGTTTCGCGCTGACAATGAAATCGCATGGCACAACATCGCTGCCCTGATGGAAGGCCTGCATAAAGGCGTGCTGGGCGTCGGTTCCCGTTTGCCCGAAAACAACAGGCGCGGTTTTATAAGGCGCGGCCTTGCCGTTGGACTCCATGACAATTTGCTGCACATAGTCCGGCACAAAACGCATGCAATCGCCATAAGCCAAAATACAGTGCGCATTGTAGTTTTTGAAATTGCGGTTCCAGATATCAATCATGCCCATCAGCGCAGGAATATTTTGCTCAAGCGGTGCAGTCTTGAAATGCGTATCAGCCGCCGCCGCACCAGCCAGAAGTTGCTCGAACCGCGCATATCCGATCATCACCGCAATCGGCAGCCCGACAGACGACCACAGCGAAAAGCGCCCGCCAATCCAATCGCGCATGGGTAAAATGCGCCCAGAAGAAATACCAAAAGCCGCAGCCTGTTCAGGGGCAGCGGTAATGCCGACAAAATTTTGTGTGCTGCCCGCCCAGTTCTTGGCGTAAGCGGCATTGGTCATGGTTTCAAGCGTCGTGAAGGTCTTGGATGTGATTAAAAAGACCGTATTTTCAGGTTTGAGCGCGGCGAGCATTTGCTCTAAAGAATGCCCGTCCACATTGGAGAGAAAATGGATATTTGGTCCATCACCTTGCGAGCGCAGAATTTCGCACACCGTGCGCGGCCCGAGATCAGAGCCCCCCACACCGATATTAACCACATCGGTAATATTTTTATCGGCGCGGATTTCATCGCTGATGCTGCGCATTTGCGTATGGAGATCCGAGATAAAATCAGCAACATTTTCGCCATTAATTTCGAGCGCCGGATCAACGGGTGAACGCAAAGCCGTATGCAAACAAGCGCGATTTTCCGTTGAGTTGAGCTTTGCACCTGCAAACATCTGATCACGTTTAGCCTCGACATCACAGGCACGCGCCAAGTCATACAGCAGATTAAGAGTGTCTGCCGTTATCTGGTGCTTGGAATAATCAAATAATACACCATCTAATATTTGATGAAAGTTCTCAAAACGCGCAGGGTCAGCGGCAAAAAGATCACACAAATGTATGTTTTGCGTCGCATCAGAATGCTCCTGCAACGCTTTATAAGCGGGGCTATCATTCAACATTCGGCAAAGTCTCCACGGTGATATCGGGTTTGATGCCTTCCGGCTTGCCGACTAGAACGACACTCATATTGTTTGGGTCTAATAGATTTTGGGCAAGGCTTTCCACATCCTCTATCGTAATACTGCGCAGCTTGGTATCGCGGAGATCAAGATAATCCATGCTTAAATCATCCAGTTGTAAGGAGAGCATCAGGCCGGAAATTTTATCCGTGGACGTTAAGGACAAAGGCAGTGCACCTGTCAGATAAGACACAGCGTCACGTAATTCCTCACCCGTTACCGGATCATCCTTCATCCGTGTCCATTCTTTACGGATTTGCGAGAGCATCTCTGCCGCGCTTTCGTTTTTGGTCGAGGTGCTGATATTGAGGCCTTCGAAATCTTCCAGATGATCAAAACTTGTGTAAATTCCATAGGTCAGTCCGCGCTTTTCACGGATTTCTTTGGTCAGGCGAGAACCAAAACCGGAGGAACCCAGAATAAAATTCATTACTTGCGCGGTTTGGTAATCGGGCGACTTCCGCGCAATGCCCTTTTGGGTCATTTGAATGATGGTTTGCGGAATATCCATCTCGTAAAGCATGGTTTGATTGTTGATTGTAATCTCGGGATATTGCGTGTTCGGCAGGGCAGCCTGATCAGGCAGCTCCCCGAAAACCTGATCCAGCACTTTGGTGAGTTCTTTGGCGGTGATATCACCGGCCACAGCAATTTTTAAATTATCTTTGGCCAGATAATTTTGCTGGAAACGGCGCAGATCATCGGGCGTAATGGCTTCTAAAGATGAGAGCGTACCGCCGCTATTTTGTGCATAGGGATGTTTGCCAAAGAGCTGATCATTATGCACACGCGCGGCAATCCAGTCCGGATCGGAAAGCGCAGAGCGAATACGGCTTTGATTGGCGCGTTTCATGCGCGTAACAGGCTCCGCGTCAAAACGCGGCTCCGTTAAGGCCATTTCCATGAGCTCAAAAGCACGAGATTTATTGCGGGTCAGGGTTTTAAGAGATCCGGAAAAATGATCGCGACTGGCACCAAAACGCAGCGTGATCGAGAGATCTTGCAGTGTTTTTTGAAATTCTTGAGAGTCGAGATTGCCTGCGCCTTCATCCATGGTATTGGATACCATGCGCGCCAGACCTTGCTGATCCGTGGGATCCAGCTTGGTACCCGCACCGGCAAAGGAAAAATCCATGGCGATGACAGGCACGGAATGATCTTCGACAAGCCATGCCTCTAGACCGTTTTTACTGGTCACGCGCTGGATATCCAGCAAGGCAGCCTGTGCTGAAAGAGGCAAGCAGAGAAGAAAGAGAGCAAGAAATAATCTCATTGTGCAGCCTCCGTTTCCGGCGTTAAATAGCCAATTACAGGCGGAATATCACGCGGTGCATCGGGGTTCAAATAGAGCTTCGCCGCATTTTGCACGTCTCGCGCCGTGACATGCTCCAGATTTTGTGGCCAATACTCGACCTGATCAAGGCTCTGCCCCGTGGCTATTGCCCGCCCGACCAGCATGGCCGGTCCCGCTAAACTATCACGGGCGAAAATCGCGCCAGCTTGTAGGCGTGCAATGCTTTCGGATAATTCGGTATCGGAAATTCCATCGCGAATAAGTTTGCGCAGTTCCGCATGCAGTGCATCGCGTAAAGTTTCAAGATCTTGTTCCGGAAGAGGTGTGGCATAGAGTAAAACCTCACCATCATCCCAAATATCCCCGCGATAATATAATCCGGCATTGGCGGCTATTTTTTGCTCCACCACAAGTGATTGATAAAGACGCGAACTTGACCCGCCACCCATGATATCACCCAGAACTTCCAGAGCCAGCGCTGTCTTATAGTCCTGGCGCATGCTGGGGGCGCGGTAGGCCATCTGGATCAACGGCTCGCGGATGGTTTCATGGCTCATGCGGATGATATTTTCGCCTAACATGGGCGGGGAGAGTGTGCGCTCACGTTTGGGGGTATCAGCAACCTCAAGGCCGCCATAGATCTTTTGTGCCAGCGCCAGAACTTCTTCACCCGTGACATCGCCGGAGACCACTAAAATGGCGTTATTCGGCGCATACCAGCGATTGTAGAAATCCATGGCATCTTCTCGGGTCAGGTCTTCCATCTCGTGCCGCCAGCCAATGACAGGCGTGCCATAAGGATGGTTGGTATAAAGCGCCGCATCCATTTGCTCACCAAAACGCGCTTGTGGATTGTTATCGGTGCGCTGGGCACGCTCTTCCAAAATCACCTGACGCTCGGATAAAATTTCACTTTCCGGCGGGTTC
>JBFHFW010000085.1:0-5707 GCA_041583395.1 Alphaproteobacteria bacterium | reverse complement strand
AGTCGAAATGAAATTTCGTCCTTTACATGATCGCGTCCTTGTCCGTCGCGCGGAAGCTGAAACAAAAACAGCAGGCGGCATTATTATCCCCGGTACAGCCGAAGAAAAACCAGCACAAGGCGAAGTGATCGCCGTGGGAACTGGCTATGTGAACGACAATGGCGATGTTCGTCCATTGGATGTCAAAGTTGGTGACACAGTGCTGTTCTCTAAATGGGGTGGTGAGGAAATCACCATCGATGGGGAGGAGCTCCTTGTCATGGAAGAAAGCAAGATTATCGGCATTATTGCTGCATAATTTTGAATAGAAATAAACTTTAATTTCACGCAAACATTAAGGAGAAAAAAATGGCTGCGAAAGACGTATTATTCGAAAAAGAAGCTCGTGATGAGCTATTAAAAGGCGTGGATATCATTGCCAACGCTGTTAAAGTCACACTTGGCCCCAAAGGGCGTAATGTTGTGATCCAAAAAAGCTTCGGCGCACCACGCACAACAAAAGACGGTGTATCCGTTGCAAAAGAGATCGAACTTAAAGATCCTCAACAAAACATTGGTGCGCAGTTGATCCGTGAAGTGGCCTCTAAAGCCAATGATGATGCCGGTGACGGTACAACAACGGCCACTGTTTTGGCACAAGCCATCGCACGCGAAGGCCTTAAGGCTGTTTCTTCAGGCCGCAACCCGATGGATCTGAAACGCGGTATTGATTTGGCTGTAAAAGCCACCGTTGAAGATCTGAAAGCACGCGCCAAAAATGTAAAAAGCAACGAAGAAATCAAGCAAGTCGGTACAATTTCTGCCAATGGCGAATCCGAAATCGGTGAGCTTTTAGCAGAAGCCATGGACAAAGTCGGCAATGAAGGCGTGATCACTGTTGAAGAAGCAAAATCCTTGAATAACGAACTTGAAGTTGTTGAAGGTATGCAGTTTGACCGCGGTTATCTCTCACCATATTTCATCACAGATGCTGATAAGATGGTTTGTAACATGGAAAACCCTTACATCCTGTTGCATGAAGCGAAGTTGTCTAACCTTCAGGCTATGCTGCCAATTTTGGAAGCCGTTGTACAATCCGGCCGTCCGTTGTTGATCGTTGCTGAAGATGTTGAAGGCGAAGCCCTTGCAACACTCGTTGTGAACAAGCTTCGCGGTGGTTTGAAAATCGCGGCTGTTAAAGCCCCTGGTTTTGGTGATCGCCGTAAAGCAATGCTTGAAGACATGGCGATCCTGACGGGTGCACAAGTTGTATCCGAAGATCTTGGCATCAAACTTGAAGATGTCACAGTCGACATGCTCGGCACAGCTAAGAAAGTCTCTATCACCAAAGACGATACAACAGTTGTTGATGGTGCAGGCGACAAAGGTAATATCGATCAGCGCTGCGCTCAAATCCGCGCACAGATCGAAGACTCTTCATCTGACTACGATAAAGAGAAGCTGCAAGAGCGTTTGGCGAAATTGTCAGGCGGCGTAGCTGTTCTTCGCGTTGGCGGCATCACAGAAGTTGAAGTAAAAGAACGTAAAGACCGCGTTGATGACGCCCTTCACGCAACACGCGCTGCGGTTCAAGAAGGCATTGTTCCCGGTGGTGGTACAGCCCTTCTTTACGCCACAAAAGCACTTGAAGGCCTTAAAGGTGAAAATGATGACCAAACAGTCGGCATTGACATCGTTCGCCGCGCTCTACAAGCTCCGATCCGCCAGATCGCAGCCAATGCTGGTGCTGAAGGCTCTGTCATTGTTGGTAAATTGCTCGAGCAAAAAGACACCAACTTTGGTTATGACGCACAAAAAGGTGAGTTCACTGACCTTGTTAAAGCCGGTATCGTTGATCCTGCAAAAGTCGTGCGCACAGCCTTGCAAGATGCGGCCTCTGTTTCAGGTCTATTGATCACAACAGAAGCCGTGATCACTGATGCTCCTGCTGATGGTGGTTCTGCTGGCGGTATGGGTGATATGGGTGGAATGGGCGGTATGCCCGGCATGATGTAAAATTGATCTTTTCCTCGCTGGGCTGCGTTAAATTCTGGATCAACTAGCCAACTAGGCTTCACCAGAATTTGCCTTGCCAGCAAGAAAAATTTCTAATTTTCTGATACCCTATCTAAAAATTCAAAAGCCCCGCTTCGGTGGGGCTTTTCTTTATGGGATAGACAAAAGCCACCCCTACTCCTATAAAAAGAACCATGCCAGAACTTCCAGAAGTTGAAACAGTAAGACGCGGGTTAGAACCCGCCATGCTTGGAAAAGAAATTGCGCATGTCTTTGTCGCGCGGCGGGATCTGCGTGTGCCTATTCCCGAGCATTTCGAGGAAACTCTGTGCGGCGCACAGGTTCAATCCCTGCAACGCCGTGGCAAATACATGCTGATCCATCTCTCTAACGCACACAGCATCATTTGGCATTTGGGGATGAGTGGACGTGTCGCCATTATTGCACCGGATCAAAGCCATAATGATAAAAAACATGATCACGTCACAATCCATATGCAGGACGGTACCCGCATTATTTATAATGATGCGCGGCGTTTCGGGTTTATGACGCTCACTGACACGGATGGATGGACAGAACAAAAACCTTTTAATACGATGGGTCCGGAGCCTTTGGGGAATGATTTTAATGGCGTGATATTGGCGCAGCGCCTCAAAGGGCGAAAGACACCGATTAAAGTCGCTCTGCTGGATCAAAAAGTGGTTGTGGGTGTTGGCAATATTTACGCCTGCGAAGCGCTTTATCGCGCCAGCATCAGTCCATTTGCGCAAGCAGACTCCATTACTAATGAACGCGCCGAAACCCTTGTCACCGCTATCCGGCAGATTTTAAATGAAGCGATTGCCTCTGGCGGTAGCTCTCTGAAGGATCATCGGCAAACAGATGGCTCTTTAGGATATTTCCAACATAAATTTGCTGTGTATGATCGCGAGGGGCAATGCTGTGGTGTTTCGGAATGTGCTACACTTGCAGTAGATGGTTGTATTCAACGCGTGGTGCAGGCTGGCCGCTCGACATTTTACTGCCCCAATAAACAGAAAGAATGATGATGCGTTTTATTTCTTTACTCCTTGGTATGCTTTTGATTGTGGCCTTTGGCTCTCAAAATGTTCATGCAGAGGCACGTTTTTTCACCTCAATACCCGAGATGCCCTTAATGGAAGGCTTGCATGAGCTTCCAGATCAAACCGTCAGCTTTGATAAACCCGAAGGACGCATCACCGAATCTGTCGCATTAATTGAAACAGGAACACAAACAGAGATAACACATTTCTATACGCAAGCTTTACCACAATTTGGCTGGCAGTCTGTTGGCGCTTCCTCTTACGTTCGGGAAGGTGAAATATTAGAGATCAAATTCGAAAATTTTGAAGACCAATTTTATGTGCGCTTTCTCATTTCCCCACAAGAGTGATTCGTCTTAAAAATTTTTCTGGCTCTATCTACATCTATTGCTTGACAACACAGCCCCAGAGCCGTTATACCTCACCATCTGTTTTTGAATAAGAATTACAAAGAGAAGGTTTAGCGATGGCTAATCATGCATCAACAAAGAAAAGAGTACGCCGCACAGAGCGTCGTGCCGCTATTAACAAATCACGCGTCAGCCGTATGCGCACTTTCCTTGTGAAGGTTGAAAAGGCTATTGCTAGCGGTTCCGCTAAAGAGGCACAAGAGGCTCTTAAAGCGGCACAGCCCGAGCTACAACGCAACGCTGCAAAAGGGCTACTTCATAAGAACACCGCAGCACGCAAAATGTCACGTCTATCTGCACGCATCAAAGCAATGAAATAAGCAGTTCTAAAACACTGCCGAAAGACACATAACGCAAAATCCATTGACCTAAGGCTCTGAATCTTTAGGTCAATTTTTGTGTCTAAAAATTGGTTTTGAACAAAAATTTCTTTTTTTATGTTCCTTAAAAGTTCTTGTTGCCTCGGTCAAAAAATTTGGTGTAGTGTTACTTCCATCGCGGACGAGATTGTGTCTGTGATGATGTAGGGGATAAACTGAAACGCGCTAAAATAAAGCGTTTTGGCGAGTTTTCAACTTAACCGGATAGACTTCGGTTGCTTTTAGGACTGACAGAATCGTTCGCGATAAGAAATCGCACCCAATACGTTTCTAAGGCGCCTGATTTTTAAGCAGAATTTAAAATTGAGAGCCTTTGGAAGAAGTGAACAGGACATTCACTCAACCCTTGTGCTCGGCCAGAATTTGGAATTTTAAGATGCTTTGATATGAACAAGAACATTAACTGATTGAATGGAGAAACTAATAAGATGTCAGACTTTAGCGGCAAAACAGCAGCGCTCATCAAGGGTAATATAGCACTTAAAGAGGCATCTTTAGAGCCTACAGCTGAAATTTCAGCGCTTTGGAAACAAGTCCACAAAGATATGCGCGCAGAATTCGGTGAAGCTATTTTCCGCAGCTGGTTAAAACCTCTGGCACTTGAAGCTTTCTATCACGGTACAATGGAAATTTCCGTTCCCACACGTTTTATGCGTGATTGGATTCAAACCCACTATGCCCAGCGCATCGAAGAAATGTGCAATGAAGCCAACGATACAATTAAAAAAGTACAGTTTGTTGTCGTACAAGGCACCGCCATGAATGACAGCTTCGACGACCAACCTGTCGAAGATGCAGCACAAACAAAAAAGGCAAACCAAAACCGCAAAGATGCCATCGCCTCTATTGCCTCTCCATTGGATGAACGTTTTAAATTCGAAAGCTTCGTTGTTGGTAAGTCCAACGCCTTGGCACATGCCGCCGCACGCCGCGTTGTCGAAAGCGCCACCGTGCCCTTTAACCCGCTCTTCATCTATGGCGGTGTTGGTTTGGGTAAAACGCATCTTATGCATGCAATTGCCCACGCACTTGAAGAACAATCACCTGAAAAAACGGTCATGTATCTGTCTGCCGAGAAATTCATGTACCAATTCGTACGTGCCCTTCGCGCAAATGACACCATGAACTTCAAAGAGCAATTCCGCTCCGTTGATGTTTTGATGATCGATGATATCCAGTTCATCTCCGGCAAAGAAAGTACACAGGAGGAATTCTTCCATACATTCAACGCCCTTGTTGACCAGAATAAACAAATCATTATCTCGGCTGATAAGTCACCCGGTGATCTTTCCGGCATTGACGAGCGTCTGCGCTCACGCCTTGCTTGGGGACTCGTTGCCGATATCCAGCCAACATCTTACGAACTTCGCTTGGGCATTTTGGAAACGAAGCGCGCCCAACTACAAGCCGACGTGCCTGATAGTGTCCTTGAATTTCTTGCACTCAAAGTGACATCAAACATCCGTGAGCTTGAAGGTGCCTTAAACCGCATCGTTGCCCATGCTGATGTTTCTAAACAAGAGATTACACTGGAAAGCACACAAGAAGTCTTACAAGACCTTCTGCGTTCTCATGATCGCCGCATTACAATTGATGAGATCCAGCGTAAAGTGGCCGAGCATTACAATCTGCGCGTTGCCGATATGCATTCTGCCCGTCGTGCACGCAATGTTGCCCGCCCGCGTCAAATCGCAATGTATCTTGCTAAAAAGCTCACTGCGCGTTCCTTGCCGGAAATTGGCCGCAAATTTGGTGGTCGTGACCACACAACGGTCATGCACGCTGTGCGCAAAGTTGAAGAATTGATCGCCGAAGATGCACAAATCTCACAAGATGTAGACGTTGTACGCCGCGCGCT
>JBFHFW010000084.1:0-5709 GCA_041583395.1 Alphaproteobacteria bacterium | reverse complement strand
TACGCAATGTGCTTATAGGTCTTTTGATCTAGTACGGGGATAGAGTATGACTGACATTATTGATGGCAAAGCAATTGCCGCTTCTTTGCGTAAAGACTTAAAGGCCGAAGTTGATGCCATGGAGAAAAAGCCCGGACTGGCAGTGATTTTGGTTGGCGATGATCCGGCGTCTCACGTCTATGTTCGCAATAAAATCAAAGCCTGCGAAGCCGTCGGCATTATCAGCACTGAACAGCGCATGGATGCAAACTCCTCCCAAGAAGCTGTGGCGCATGTGATTGAGAACCTAAACCTCAATCCTGATGTGCACGGCATTTTATTGCAGCTCCCCGTACCGGATCATCTGGATAGTGATGCATTGGTGCAATCCATTGCGCCTGAAAAGGATGTTGATGGGCTAACACTCAAAAATGTAGGGGCTTTAGTCGCAGGCCTTCCCGGATTGGTACCCTGCACGCCGCAAGGCTCTTTGCGCCTCATTAAATCTGTATGCGAGGATTTAAGCGGGCTCAATGCCGTTGTAATCGGGCGCTCTTTATTGTTTGGAAAACCCATGGCGCAGCTTTTACTGGCTGAAAATTGCACGGTGACCATGGCGCACTCACGCACAAAAGATCTGGATAAAGTTTGTGCGGAGGCTGATATTTTGGTCGCTGCTGTCGGACGCAAGAGAATGGTCAAAGGCAGCTGGATCAAAAAAGGTGCGATTGTGATTGATGTCGGCATTAACCGGATGGATGATGGAAAGCTGTGCGGGGATGTGGATTTTGATGAAGCACAGGGCATCGCGGGAGCAATTACGCCTGTACCGGGTGGTGTTGGCCCCATGACGATTGCATGCTTGCTGGCCAACACGATTGCCGCTGCAAAACACCAGAATTAATACATAACCTCACGGAAAAGCGGGTATTTACGCATGCGCTGTGTGGCTTTATTGCGCGCCATATAAAGCTCTAAAAACATACGGCCAAGCTGCGGGTCTTCAAAAGCAATACTATCATTTGCGAATGCATATTCATGGCTAGACTCATGCAGCAATTCCAAGAGCGCCTGATTATAATCCAACCACGCTTTGAGCTCGACCAAAAAAGCATCAATGACGCTTTGGTTATATTTTAAAGAGCGGTAAACACTTGATGTTGCGCCTCTTTCCTCGATCAAGCCGTCGATTGTGATGCGCTCCTCACCCATTGCACCCTGCCAAGCGCGCAAAGTCATCTGAGCTTGCGCAATATTCCCCAACTCTTCAAGACGCCGATCTGCATCCACATAAACTTCAGGATCTTCGATGCGCGCCATAAAACGGCGAATTTCATAGCCATAACGGTCATATTCAGGCGGAATATCCAGCAAAATACCCGAAACCATATTATCTACCCGCACCTGCAAGGAACGGGGCGGCGCGGCATCCACATGCTCAATCTCTGGAAACACCTCGCCTTTAGGAAGCGGTGGGACTTCGCCTTCGTTATTATTCACTTCAATAACAGAAGCCAACCCACGCAACACGTGCAAAGACACGCTTTTTCCGGCATGGCGCTGCGCAAAAGATGACGAGGCCGCGCCCATGCAAAGCAGTACTAAAATCGCTAAAATAATTCTCATAGCACTATTATAGCGGAATTATTCGCCTTGTGCGACTGTAAAGCCCGGTTGGCCATCATAAGTGCATAGCATCACTGACTTTGTAAAGTTCAAATCGGCCTTATTCATGCGATCCATCAGCGCGATCACTTGCGAGGTTTTGACGGTCTCACCATCGCTGGAGAGGAAACGCATGCGCCAATTATCCGCACAAAAAGTCTCGGGACGTCCCTGCGGCCAGACCTTTGTGCCGCGGTTGGAAATCATCTGGAGTTGAAGATTGCCTTCGGTGCAAGCCTGCACAGCCTCGGCAAGCTCATCTGCACTCTTTGTCCAGTTAATCCCGATATCTACACCGACACGTTTTACCTCAGCTTTTGGCACCACCTTTAATGGCGGCAACTTCATTCCACCCGCGGGCGTGCCGGAATAATCAACGGCCTCACGATTGGTTGGCACCTGCCCGAGGCGCTCGATCACCGCTTCGGCAAAACGCGCGGTTCCCGCTTTTTCCTTCGATGTGCCCCCACGGTAAATTTCACCGGTATGAATACCGTCTTCGAGTGTTTTAAGCCAAGCATTGTGCACTTTGGCGGCCACATCGCCCTGCCCGATATGAACAAGCATCATCACCGCACCGAGCAACAGGCCGGACGGATTAGCAATCCCCTGCCCCGCAATATCGGGCGCAGAGCCGTGAACAGCTTCAAACATTGCAAAATCTTCACCGACATTGGACGAGCCGCCCAAGCCAACAGAGCCTGTGACCTCGGCCGCAACATCGGAGAGAATATCACCATAAAGGTTTGGCAGCACAATCACATCAAACATCTGTGGTTTGGAGGCAACCTTGGCTGTGCCGATATCAATGATCATATGATCTTGCTCAATCTCCGGATATTCCACGCCGATCTCGTCAAAGACCTTATGAAACAGACCGTCAGCGATCTTCATGATATTATCTTTGGTCATGCAGGTGACTTTTTTGCGGCCATTGGCCTTCGCATATTCAAAAGCATAGCGCACAATGCGCTCACAGCCCGGGCGGGAGATAATCTTGAGTGAGGCCATCACATCCTGAGACTGGCGGTACTCGATCCCACCATAAAGATCCTCTTCATTTTCGCGGATAATCACAATATCCATGTCGGGGTGCATGGTTTCAATATAGGGCGCATAAGACACACAAGGACGCACATTGGCAAAAAGCCCCAGCGTTTTGCGGATCGTCACATTGAGTGACTTAAAACCACCGCCTTGGGGGGTTGTAATGGGCGCTTTTAAGAAAACTTTAGTGCGGCGCAAGCTATCCCAAGAGCTTTCCGCAATTCCATTTTGGATACCACTTTCATAAACGGCCTTACCGATCTCGATTTCCTCGATATCAAGCTGTGCCCCCGCGGCCTCTAATATTTTAAGCGTTGCATCCATAATTTCGGGGCCGATGCCATCGCCGCGCGCAACTGTAATGGGAGTCTTTGTCATGTGTCCGGTATCCTTTTGAAGAAATGCTCTGAATAGAGCTGGCATTAGGATAGCGCATTTTTATGAACGTGACCAGTATTGGAGAAGTGAAAAAAAACTTGCTTTTTCATAATTTTTCTCCTATTGTCTGCAAAAAAGAGGATTTCGACACTATGGCACAAAAATCAGATAATTTTGGATGGGGAGTAACTTGCGGCTTAGCTATAGGCATTGGCATTGGCGCCTTATGTACCGATGAACCATCACCCGAAATCCAAAAAGCCCGCATGGAATATCGCATTGCCGTTGCTAAAGCCGAAAGAAAACTGCCCTCGCTTATTCGCCAATTTTCTGCACAGGCTGCTGAACGCGGGTGCACAACAATATCTGACTTTAATCACGAAGAGGGGGTAAAAGATTCAGTTGATGCTCTGTTAGAAAACCTAACTACGCTTGAGACTGTCCAACTTCTTGAGTTTTTGCAGGAAAATAATATTCATCTCAGGGAGATGGATCGTTTTGGCGGCTCCCCTGCTGCCGTTTATTTCAACAATGCAACTACCAACGAAAGAGTCCTGGCCATTAGACCCGATTATGCTGAAAACTCAGAATATGAAGATGCCATTAAAGATCTCTCATACAGCCTTCAGCATGTTGAAGATCTGAGTAAAGATTTTAGCCTTGTTATTCCATTTGAAGACCCCTTTAATACCACTAAACTCACCAAAACAGACAACACATCACCTATTAAGATTGATCAATTTTATTCCATTCACCCCTGCCCTCAACCCAAATAAAGTAAACTATCGTACCTTCTCTTCGCTGCGTTTATAGACATAAACACCCAGCACCGAGAGGCCGATCCCCCAAATGGCGGAGAGGGAACTCATCGCGTTAATGAGCGCGCCGGCCTGCTGCGTATCGAAAATAATTATATAAGCAATTCCAAACATTTGCGCCGCCCATGTTAAGGCCATAATATAACCAAATGTCGGGCGCATACGGCGAACATATTTGTCCTGACTTGCAATCTCGGCACGGAAAGATTGATTGATTTCCGAGAGACTTAGCCCGCTTTCCTGCATCTTGATTTCAGCCATACGCTCGGCATGGCGGTGCGCCTCGATCATCTGTGCTTCACTGATTTGCCCGCGCTCGATTGCTGCATCAACCTCGCCCAAGGCTTTGGAAGCCGTTTTGGTGGCGGGATGATCGATTGAGCCCAGCGCCTCGCCCAATAAAGAACTCAACACCGGTACGCCGATCTTAGCCAGAAATGTTGGAAGCATTTGATGTCTCCCCTAAACTAAAAAATAGAAAATATGGTTGCCGATTTGCGCTGTCGGCGTTGCGGTTTTTGACCAATAGGGGCTGACAGTTTCGGCATGATAGTGCGTCGCGCCTTGCGTAATATCCTTCCCCAAGACACCAACCAAAGCACGTTTTGCAATGCGCTTGGCAGCAGCAAAACGAAGATCGCTTTCATCCACCTGATTCAATTTTTGAAAGTTCGGATCAGATCTGTTCCAGCAAGAAAACTGATAAGGCTTTTGGCAGATTTGAATGATATTATTCCCCCACCAAAACCCGCCTTTATCCTGTGAAATTTTCCTGCGGTTCAATATCACATGCGCAACCGCCTGCATGCCTTGCTCGCCTTCACCGCGTGCCTCCCCCCATAATGTACGGGCAAGGATGTCGATTTCTATGTCCATAAAGCGCTCGTCAGAGAGATTTTGCGCATCCAGTGCTGTCAGTTGTCCCATATCAGATATGCTCCTTTTTGGCTTTAAGTGCTGCAGTTTTAAGCGCGGTTGCATCGAGTTTGGCCTCGATCCGCAAAAGATGATCAACGAGGCGGTTTTCGAGATCCCGCAAATCGGTGTGGGAGGCATAGGTTTTCGCCACCTCCAGCTTAAAAGCGCTTAAGGCCTCGCGCAGTTGATCGGAACGGCGGGCTTGCATACGGCGCACATGCTCGATTGCCTCTTCATGGTCGCGGCGCGTCCGCCAGATAAGCACAAAAAGGCCGGCCATGGCGGGCAAATCAAACACGGTGATCCACCAGACCAAATCCTGAGATATCAAACTCATATTGTTATTCCTTAAATCTTAAAATCCGTATGCGCCTTATGGGCGCCACCATTTTTCATCCAACTATGCCCACCACTGCCATATAGACGCTTGAGGCGCATCGGCTGTTGGCTGATTGCGCCTGCGACAGCATCCAAACCATCATCATGACCCTTTGATGAAGAGCCTGCGGCATTTTTCGGCCTCCATTCCCGCATCTCAGAAAAAAACGGCGTACGCTGCACGCTTTCATGCACATAGAGCCTTTGTGCAGCGAGCACCGTGTCAAAGGCCTCTAATATCCGCATATCTTTTGCACGAGTGGAGGAGGCTTCCTGCACTGCGCACGGGGCTTTTTGGCGCGCAAGTTCGTTCCTTAAAAGCCCGGGCAGAAAACGCCCGATACCGTTAATTTCAACTGTAAGACTTGGCAGATAAAGTTCTTTAGCGAGGTTGGCGACAATTTTACATTGCGCTGTGGCCTCATCTTCCTCACTCATTTCCGGTAGCTTGATATATTCCAGATGATGCAGGTATAGCAGCCCCTCTTCATCGGTAAAGATCACCGCCATCACGCTATGATCGCCT
>JBFHFW010000083.1:0-5802 GCA_041583395.1 Alphaproteobacteria bacterium | reverse complement strand
GTTACAAAAAACGGGATGGGGGATTATCCGCTCCGAAGGATCACGGCTTATTTTTGTGGCTGCGGGCTTAATCAAAACCAATCCGTCCGAATCGCTGGCAAAGCGTTGCGCGACTTTGCATGAAAATCTAGCCGATGTGATCAAAAACCATACTCCCGATTGTGCAGCCATCGAAGAAACTTTCGTGAATAAAAATCCGCAATCAACCTTGAAGCTCGGGCAGGCAAGGGGGGCTTTAATTGCCGTGCCTGCGCTCTATGGTCTTGAAGTGACTGAATATTCCACGAACAAAATCAAGAAGTCCGTTGTGGGGACTGGCCACGCGTCGAAAGATCAGATCGGGATGATGGTGCGTACTCTGCTTCCCGCCTGTGGGCAGGTCAGCGAAGATGAGGCCGATGCCCTTGCGGTTGCGATTACCCATGCGCATTATAAGGCATGATTGGAAAACTCTCGGGTATTATCGATTCTTTTGCGGACAAACATCTGATTTTGGATGTGCAGGGTGTGGGCTATGTGGTTAATGCTTCCAGCCGCACATTGGCTAATGTCGGCGGGAAGGGTGAGGCCGCCTCCCTGCTGATAGAAACACAAGTGCGCGAGGACGCGATTACGCTTTATGGCTTTGCGTCGGAGGCCGAGCAAGCATGGTTTCGTCTGCTGACATCGGTGCAAGGTGTGGGCGCCAAAGCAGGCTTGGCGATTTTGACCGTGTGCCCACCTGAAAGATTAGCTATCGTCATTGCGGCGCAAGATAAAGCGGGCCTAACCCAAGCCGACGGCGTGGGGCCAAAACTGGCGACGCGCATTCTGACCGAGCTGAAAGATAAGGCCGCAGGACTGGATTTAGGAACAAGCGGTTTTGTAGCAGAGAGTTCCGCACCTGCCAACCAAAGTGCTCCAACAGAAAATAGCGGCGTGGATCAAGATGCTGTCTCCGCACTTATGAATTTGGGCTATGGGCGCGCGGATGCGTATTCGGCCGTCATGAAAGCCAAGGCAGAAGCCAATGATAATTTGCAAACGCTTATTCGTCTGGCGCTGAAGGAACTTAGTGTATGAGTGCCAATCCGCAATTAGAGCGCACAGCAGAAGACTTCGAAAAAGGCGAGGAGGGCGCTTTGCGTCCGCTATCTCTGGATGAATTTATCGGGCAACCGGCTTTGCGGGAAAATCTGCGTGTCTTTGTGAATGCTGCCAGATCGCGCGGGGATGCGATGGATCATGTTTTGCTTTTTGGGCCTCCGGGCTTGGGAAAAACAACGCTCGCGCAAATTGTCTCCAAGGAGCTTGGTGTCGGCTTTCGCGCCACTTCGGGGCCTGTGATTGCTAAATCCGGTGATCTTGCGGCGATCCTGACCAATTTAGAGCCCAATGATGTGCTCTTTATTGATGAAATTCATCGTCTTAATCCTGCGGTGGAAGAGATCCTTTATCCAGCAATGGAGGATCGCAAGCTAGATTTGATTATTGGCGAAGGCCCCGCTGCGCGCTCTGTGCAAATTGATTTGGTGCCTTTTACGCTTGTGGGCGCTACAACGCGTAGTGGCTTGCTCACCAATCCATTACGGGATCGCTTTGGTATTCCCCTGCGGTTGGAGTTTTATTCACCCGAGGAACTTTCTTCCATCGTTGCGCGCTCGGCTCGGCTCTTAAAAATGGATCTGGCAGCAGATGGAGCCTTGGAAATTGCCAAGCGTTCACGCGGCACGCCGCGGATTGCCGGACGCCTGACACGGCGCGTACGTGACTTTGCTCATGATTCCGATGGTGCGCAAGTGGATGCCCGCGCTGTTGATGCGGCGCTCTCACGTCTTGATGTTGATGGGGCAGGGTTGGATAGTATGGATCGCCGTTATTTGGGATGTATTGCCGATAATTATGGCGGTGGCCCCGTTGGGGTCGAAACACTCGCCGCGGCACTCTCCGAACAACGCGATATGATCGAAGATGTGATCGAGCCTTATTTGATGCAGCAAGGGCTTGTGCAGCGCACCCCCCGCGGACGCATGCTCTCAGCCAAGGGCTTTGAGTACCTGGGGCTTAAGCCCCTTAAAACGCAGATGGATTTACTCGACGAATGAGCCATCACACCAACATACGGGTTTATTACGAAGATACCGATGCAGGCGCGTTCGTTTATTACGCGAATTACTTGAAATTTTGCGAGCGCGGCCGTTCCGAGCTTTTGCGCGCAGCAGGGTTCGAGAATAAACAGCTTTTAGATGAGCGCGACATTGGTTTTGTGGTCAAGCGCCTGAATGCGGAATATCATAGACCCGCTTTGCTGGATGATATGCTGTGCGTGCAAACAGATGTGTTAGAGGTCAAAAACGCCCGCGTGATCATGGATCAGCGCGTCATGCGCGGTGAGGAGATTTTATTTGAAATGCAGGTCACTTTGGCGTGCATAGATATTAAAAAGGGAAAAGCGGTCAAAATGCCGCAGGATATAAAAGAAGGATTTTCACAATATGAATGATGCTATTCAAACCGCGGATCTGGGGAGTTACAGCCATGATCTGAGCATGTTCGCGCTCTTTGCCGAAGCTGACCCGATTGTAAAGCTGGTGATGCTCTTGCTTTTGGCGGCATCGGTGTGGAGCTGGGCTATTATTTTTGCCAAGAAATCAGCTTTGTCTAGCTTAAACCGTAAGGCCAATATCTTCGAGGATAGTTTCTGGTCAGGTGAGATGCTGGATAAAATTTACCAGCGTGTCAAAAACACAAAAGCCGATCCGATGGTTGCGATTTTCGTGGCCGGTATGACCGAGTGGCATACAGGTGTGGCTGGCGGAATGCCGCGGCGTGAAAGCACACAGGCCAGCCTCAAGCAAAGGGTCGAGCGTGCAATGAGCACAACCATTAACCGCGAAATGAACCGTCTTGAAAGCGGAATGACATTCTTGGCCTCTGTGGGTTCTGTTGCGCCTTTTATCGGTTTATTTGGAACCGTATGGGGTATCATGAATAGCTTTTCATCAATTGCTGCTACGAATAATACTTCGCTCGCCGTGGTGGCTCCTGGCATTGCGGAGGCTCTGTTTGCCACAGCTCTGGGGCTTGTGGCAGCTATTCCTGCGGTAATTGCTTATAACGTCTTTTCCAATGGATTTAACCGCTATGCGGATCGGCTAGAGGCTTTTACCGATGAGTTCGCAGCCATTCTTTCCCGCCATCTTGATGCGCAGGACAGTGCTGACGTCAGTACAAGGGTTGCATAATTATGGGTGCAACACTTTCTACCAAAACCAAATCCCGCGGCAGACGTACAGGCGGCACGTACAGGCCAATGGCCGAGATTAATGTCACGCCTTTTGTTGATGTGATGCTGGTCTTGCTGATCGTTTTTATGGTCGCAGCTCCCTTATTAAGTGCGGGCGTGCCTGTCGACCTGCCGCAATCCAATGCCAAGCCCATCCATGATGAGGATAATAAGCCCATCGAGATCACAGTCGATGCAAAGGGCAAGATTTATATCGGGGAAAGCGAAGTTGCCAAAAAACGCCTGATCCCGATGCTCTCGGCTATGACCGAAGGGCAAAGTGAACGCCGCATTTATATCCGCGGTGATCAGGCTTTGGAATACGGCAAGGTGATGGAGGTCATCGGTGCAGTGAATGGTGCGGGCTTTACCAAGGTGGCTCTTATTTCCGAGAAGAAGTAAAAGGTGCTATCCATGCAAGATCCCGCCATGAAAAAGCCGTTGATTGCTTCCCTTGCTTTTCATGGGACTGTTTTGTTGCTGGCGGGGGTTGGCTTGCCCTTTTTGGTGAAGGATTCTCCGGTTGTGATCAATACACCGATGATCATGGAAATTGTCGAGTTTGATGAGGTCACGCAGAGTAACAAACCAAAAGCCGCTCAGCCAAAACAAGAGAAAGTAGAAAAACCTGCGCCACCGCAAATGACGGCAGAGGCTCCACCGGACTTAAGCCTGCCAACACCAAAACCGCAAAAAGAGGAGAAGGTTGAGGAGGCCGAAGCCGTGCCGCCACCGGAGGCGATAAAGCCGAAAAAGCCACCCAAAAAACCACCCGTTAAACCCAAAGTCACCAAGGCCAAGCAAGAGCCACCGAAAAAAGATTTTGCTAGTTTGCTGCGGAATTTAACGCCCGATGATATCAAGGCTGAACCGCCCCAAGAAGAGATAGAACCCAGCGAAGAAAAGAATGTGGTTGATCGTCTGGCAGATCGCCTAACCATCAGTGAAATTGATGCCCTTCGCATGCAATTGGCGCAATGCTGGTCAGTCATGGGCGGTGCACGCAACGCGGAAGATCTGATTGTTGAGGTGCGCGTTAATATCAATCCCGACCGGACGGTGCAGCGTGCCACTATCATGGATAAAGCACGCTATAACCGCGATAGCCACTTCCGCGCCGCAGCAGACGCAGCCGTGCGGGCGCTCAATAACCCGCGCTGCTCGCCCTTAAAACTACCTGAGAACAAATATGAAAGCTGGAAATCCACTATCATCCGCTTTGATCCATCCCAGATGCTTTAGAGTGAAATATTCAGGTGCATTCTTGAGGCTTCATGATTAGAATGCGGGGTATGAGACAGATTCTTCTTTTTTTGATGCTGATATTTATGCCGTTGGTGGCTAGAGCCGAGCTGAGGGTGGATGTGACCCGCGGCGTGATGGAGCCTTTACCGATTGCGGTATCGGATTTTTATGCGGATGGTGCTGCTAATGCAAAGCTGGCACGTGATATCCCGGGAATACTCTCGGCAAATCTGGAACGCTCTGGCATGTTCCGCCCGATTAATCCGCAGGCTTTTGCGCAAGATACAATGTCTTTGCATACAGATGGCGTGCGTTTTCCCGAGTGGCGTGCGACAGGTGCGCAATCACTTGTCACAGGGCAGGTGATTACAGGCACAGATGGGCGCACGCGTGTGGAGTTTCGCTTGTGGGATGTGCTTTCGCAAAAGCAGTTGGTGGGGATGGCTTATACCACAACGCCGGAGAATTGGCGGCGTGTCGCACATATTATATCGGATGCCATTTATCATCGCCTGACCGGTGAGGATGGTTATTTCGATAGCCGCATTGTCTATATCGCCGAAAGCGGTACACCGCTTAACCGGATTAAACGTCTGGCGATTATGGATCAAGATGGCGCCAATCATAAATATCTAACCGATGGGCGTAGCTTGGTTCTGACACCGCGCTTTTCACCGACCGAACAAAAGATTGCCTATATGTCTTATGAAGGGCGTGCGCCGCGGGTTTATCTCTATGATTTGGCAACAGGACGCCGTGAGGTGCTCGGGGATTTCCCGGGGATGACATTCGCGCCGCGTTTTTCACCCGATGGCAAACGCGTGATTATGTCGCAAGCGGTGAACGGCAACAGCGATATTTATGAGCTGACCCTGAGCAATCGCCAGAAGCGCCGCTTGACCAATCATTCTGCGATTGATACTGCGCCGTCTTATGCGCCGGATGGCAAACGGATTGTCTTTGAATCTGATCGCGGTGGTTCGCAGCAACTTTATGTGATGGATATCAATGGCACTGAGGCTAAGCGTATTACGTTCGGGCAGGGGCGCTACGGTAATCCGGTTTGGTCACCGCGCGGGGATTTAATTGCTTTTACGCGGATTTATCAGGGTAAGTTTTATATTGGTGTTATTCGTCCTGATGGATCGGGGGAGCGTTTGATTACCAATGCCTATCACGTGGAAGGCCCGAGCTGGAGCCCGAATGGCCGCGTTCTTACATACTTTAAGGAACGTCCGGTTGGAGCAGGTGGCAATATGCGCCAAGCCAAAATCTATACGATTGATATTACG
>JBFHFW010000082.1:0-5837 GCA_041583395.1 Alphaproteobacteria bacterium | reverse complement strand
TGCCTCAACCCAATTCAAGAAGTACCTTCCACTGTCCCTATGGCAGAGGATACAGAAATAATACTCGATAAAATTGAAGATGTTTTAGACAAAGCTTTTGAAATTAAATCAGAACTATCCCAAAAGGGGATACATGTAGGCATTAATCAACACGAATACCAAGATGATGCTCTTGGTGTTATCCATTACCAAATTGGGCTTTTTATGCCCAAAATTCGCCCTGCAGAGACAAATTGTCGAATAACGGCTGAAAGTAACTCTGATCAGCTTGAGCTATTCTTGCGTTATGCGCTAGAACACAAATGGATTAATGAACAAACGTCTTATGCTCAATTAAATGATGCCTTTGGTGCAGCCTTAATTTACAAGGTCATGGGGTTAAAAAAGCCCGACCCCACTTCCTGTGATATTTAAGAGTTTTAACGAGGCTCGGGCTTTCCTTTATCAAGAGAATTTTGATCACCCGAATTAACACTTGCCTCTAACTGATCCCAAAAAGATTCCGTTTTCATCCATTCTTCCACCGGCATCACAAAATAATTAGTACCCCGAACAGTTGCTTGAGGTTTATGACCGGGCTGAACCCATTTATCCCGTAATCGCTGAAATATATTAGTATCTTCTAAGTCTGCCATAACAAATCCTGATAAAGGTAAATATAAAATATAAAATCATAACAAAACAAGCTCAAAGCCAATAAAAAATTGGCATCCCCAGAACTTATTGCTACAAAAACATATGATCCTGATCGTTGATAATTACGATAGCTTCACTCATAACCTCGCGCGCTATATAGAACTCGCGGGGGAAAACACGCGCATTATCCGCAATGATGCGATCAGTGTTACGGATATCAAAGCCATAAACCCAAAAGCCATTATCCTCTCCCCCGGCCCATGCACGCCAAAGGAGGCAGGCATATCGCTCGAGCTCATAAAAACTTACGCCCCGATCATTCCCATGCTTGGTGTGTGTTTAGGGCATCAATGCATTGGAGAGGCTTTTGGCGGGCGCACTGTTCACGCACCCAACCCGATGCATGGACGCGCCTCTGTCATTACCCATGACGGCACAGGGTTATTTCAAAATATGCCTTCACCGCTGCAAGTCGGGCGTTATCACTCACTGATCACCCAAAATCCAAATCTCATCATCACTGCACAAACCGAGAATGGCACCATCATGGCGATGCAACATAAGAACTACCCCACCTACGGCGTCCAATTCCACCCCGAGAGCATTTTGACAGAGCACGGGCTACAGCTCATCGAAAACTTTATTGCCGTTGCTAACACCGCACAAAAGGATATCGCCGCATGAGTATCTACTGGCACAATAACAGCTTCACAGATAATGAATATATCATCTCCATCCATGACCGCATTCGCC
Source organism: Alphaproteobacteria bacterium (assembly GCA_041583395.1). GTDB lineage: Bacteria > Pseudomonadota > Alphaproteobacteria > Micavibrionales > Micavibrionaceae > UBA6929. The sequence goes on along the minus strand of JBFHFW010000082.1, from coordinate 4,448 downwards.
TCGGCGAGGGCGTTTTTGCCACCATTTTGATTACAAATAGAGAGATGCAGCATTTCGATCTGCACCTGCAAAAACTCTATAAAGGCTGTGATATCTTCTTTGGCTCTTGGAACGCACCAGCACCCGAAACACTGCAAACCGCCGCTGAACAACTGATTACAAAAAACAATATCAGCCAAGGACGCTATGCGCTGAATATAACCGTGACATTAGGCGCAAGCGGCAGCGGCATCCGACCGCCCGAGAGTCCGCCCCCCCAAATCACAATGCGCATCACTGCCTGCCCTTCAGAATTCCCGCCCGTGCACGCCATCATTGCACAAACCGTGCGCAGAAACGAAGGCTCGCCACTTTCGCAAATAAAATGCAGCGCTTACGGCGAGAATATCCTCGCTCTGCGCGAAGCCATGGGTAAAAGTGCAAATGAAGCTATCATGCTGAACAATGCAGGGCGTGTGACCTGCAGTACGGTAAGCTCGCTCTTTATGTTGAAACAAGGCAAACTTTATACCCCGCCGCTGAGTGATGGCGTACAAGAAGGCGTCACCCGCCGTTTGCTGATTGAACAACACGGAGCAATAGAACAATCTCTTTACCCCGAAGATATCAAAACCGCCGATGGCCTATTCCTCGCCAATTCAATCCGTGGCATTGCACCAATTATATCACTGGATGGCGAAAAGTTACTACAGCCTACCGATGAACTGTTAGTGCATTGAAGGCCAAGGCTCATGCACTGTATTAGGCTCAACCTCTACAGCATCACTCTTAGCATCAACAACAGCTATATCTTCAGGCTTCTGACGATTAGGATCAGACATCATTATAAACTGCGTTATTAACTCACAATCACTACCTTGATTTAGATCCAAAACAACAGGCTGCAAAGTGATACCATTTTTAGCCAAAGAGGCACGAATAGATTTAGAATTGCTAAAGTCTATCTCAAGGCCTGCAAATTGCCCAACATCCAAGCCATAATCAGCCAGAGCTTCCCGGATTTTACCAATCGTTTTATCACTACATTCTCTTGATAATTGTTGCTCTGTTAACGAAGCCAAATACGCAACACTCTCAATGCCTTTTCTTTCTAAAAATTCTACGACACGAACTTGCATTCCACCTAAAGCAGCAACTGCAAAACAAACAACTGGATGAACAGAATTACTCATAAAAAACCCTTTCTAAAACACAATGAATTTTACTTAACAAGTAATTACCGTAAGATCAAGTCTTTTCCCGATAAAGAATCCTTTAGACATTCGTAACCTTTAGTGGTTATCTTTGTCTGATGAATATTTTCACTGTTTATCTTGGCTCATCCGGCCGCGCCCGTCCGATTTTTAAAGAACAAGCCATCAAGCTCGGCCAGATTATTGGCGACCATGGCAAAGAGCTTGTCTATGGCGGCATGGATGCGGGGCTCATGGGTATGCTGGCCAAAAGCGCGCTTAAACACGGCGCGCGCGTCACAGGCATCATCCCACGCAAAATCAAGGATAGCGAGCGTATCTTGATAGGCATTAGCGAGGAAATCCTCGTTGATGAGCTCTGCGAACGTAAAAAACTCATGTTCTTGCGTGCCGATGCTGTGATTGCTCTACCCGGTGGCTTTGGGACGCTTGATGAATCGCTTGAGGTTCTGTATTGGGGGCAACTTGGCCTGCATAACAAACCTCTGGTTCTGGTGAACATTGAAGGATACTGGGACGACGTTATCAAATATATCAAGCCCCTACCGGACTTTGATGGAAATTTCCTGATTATCGTGAATAACGTTGATGAGATCATCCCCGCCCTTGAAAGCTGGAACGCGCCACCTGCCGTTCAGACACCGGCACATTTACCGCATTTTGAAGACGAAATCCTCCGCGATACCGATCAGCCGATGATTATTGATATCCCAAGCATTGAAAACACCTATTTTGCCATTTGCGCAATTGGCCTGAAGCAACTCGGCAAACATCGCCGCGGAATTGGATTCCTCAATCAGGAGGGAGAATTCAACAATCTCATCCAATGGGTCAACCGCGCCGCCGAAGAAACCTTCGTCACCCCAAAATGTCTGGGGCTCTTCACCGAAGCAAATAATGAAAAAACGCTAAATGAACGCCTCGGCGCCCTCAAATATGTGGAAATTGACCTACATAATGACAAATGGGGAAATGCTTAAGGCTGCTCCCCTTTCTTTCTAACGCATATCATGATGAAAAGGCGGCACAAACGGCGGATGCGCAATATCCTGCTGCATTTTTTTGTATGCTGCATCGCGCAATTGCGAATATTCTAAAAACTTGGAATGATTTTCCAAAAGCTTTGCCGTAGCCGCCACATAATCCAGAAAAACAATATTAGGTAATCGTTCTTCCAACACCTCTAATGCATGTCTTCTGTTGGGATCAAAATGAGAAATTTTAGCCATGTGCGCCCCTAGTTCCTTAACGAATTACCTATCGTTAAGACACTTCACCACAGGATGGTCTTCAATCGCCTTGAGAAACGCTTCAAAGTCTGCGCCCGATAAGTACGCACTATCTGCTAAATTATGAATTTGACTACCTTCAGAACCAATCAGATACGCATAAGCCTCCTCATAAAAATCAAACACCCCATTAATACGATCCGGCAAAGAGCTTACAAGCTCAAGCATTTCTTCCCGTGACTGCCCGGCAACATTAATACTAAATGACTTTAAGGGAACAGAACGACGTGCCAAGTATAAGGATAACCCAGTGTCTATACGATCATCTGCAGGTTCTTGCCCGTCATAGCACATATCGACAAGTTGTTGATGTGTGGTCGCTGATGATGATTTTTCCTGCAACGCGGGAGCACTCGCACCAGCAGCGCCAAAAGCATGACCATTAAAAGAAAGCCCCACTGATAATAATACCGGAGCAAATAAAGTTGATAGTTTCTGTTTCATAACCATAAAACCTATATAGCCTGCGTCTTTTAATTTGATCATGCGTCACTCGTCTCTACCGCAGTGCGTCTGCGCTTACGCTCCTCGTTTCTATGATCAAAATAAAATACTTTAGCTATAAAACATAAAAACAAACAGGCGTCAACACTATGAAAATCAAAGCTGGCAATGTTGTAGTGAAGAGACTGGAAAACCAATGTCAGCCTTCAACTGATTATCCGCTATACGATGTTTCTCCATATATTCTTTTGCCTTCTCGGATGACGCCAACACCTGTGCCAATTGCGCGGCATATTTCAGAAAAATAGTCTGCGGTAAATCCTCTTTTACTTTCCCCAAAATAGTTCTTGTTTCTGAACTCATATCCGGAAACTGTTTCTCATAGCGCCCAACATCGCCTTCTATCTCTCTGCGCTGGAAACACTGGAAAACCTCATTTTTTTGTACCGCGCTTAAAAAAGCCTCGAAATCTTCACCGGATAAATTTGCAAGCTCTGCAAGCTCATATATTTCACTGCCCTGCGCCCCGATCATGCGTGCAAACGCTTCTTCATAATAATCAAATACCACATGTATGTGCTCTTCGCGCGGAAAGTCGCGTATTGTCTTAATAACTTCTTCCCGTGATCTCTCCTTTATATTAACCGAAAGATTCCTAACAGGCTGAAATACACTGGCAAGATAATTAGAAAGATCTGTTTTTGCATATCCTTGTGCAGGCTCCTGACCGCTATAACAATGCTGAACAAACTGGCGATGCGCCTCGACCGCAAGCATTTTACGTTTTGTCTGCTCTGTCATATAGGATGATGAATCTTCTGCAGATGCGGTTACCTGCCGATAAAACTCATAATTCGCTCCTAGACTTGTCGCAAATACAGCAGATAACGCTCCAATAGCCAAATGCTTGAAATTCATAAAACCTTCTTTCTAGAGAATAGCTCTAAAGAAGAAATGGCGTTATGTCAATAAAACTCATCGCAACAAACAAAAAGGGATGCAAAAGCACCCCTGATCATAAAAGATACAAGCTTTTTACTAAGCTACAATATGCCCTGTTGCGGCTTGCAAGCGTGCTTTATTCAGCGCGATTGCGCGCTCGGCACGGGATTTAGCAATTGAATCTTCTGCGGCGGCAAGGTCTTCGGATAGATTTTGAAGCTGCTGCTCAATCTCTTGCTGATTAAGTGCTGCAACATCAACAGCCTCTTCTGCCAAAATAACGCATTGATCTGCTGTGACATCGGCAAAACCACCGGCAATAAAGATACGGCGCGCAGGTGTTTTCTCACCGCTTCCTTCAGTGAAAAGCTCAACCACGCCGGGTTGCAGCGAAGCCACAAGCGCCATATGCCCTTGCATGACACCAAATACGCCTTCTTCACCGGGCATTACAGCCATCTTCACAGGCTCCGCCACCAATTTTTCTTCAGGTGAAACAAGTTCAAAATTTATAGTCTTCATAACGCGCACCCTTTTATTGTGCCTAAAACAGTTTTCATACCTTCTTCAAAGTATTTTG
>JBFHFW010000081.1:0-5870 GCA_041583395.1 Alphaproteobacteria bacterium | reverse complement strand
CATGGATTGAGGTCAACAAGCATTTTCCAGCGTCCCTTCGAAAAGTCAGGCTTGTCTATTAAATCAATAACTTGATAAATAAATTTTGGTAAATTCCAATTTTCACGATCCTCTCGCCATCTATCTCGCCGCCATACCTCTCTCGAATAAGCAAAGGCCGTCATACCATTTGGTATGGTGTAAAACTGAGCGATATCATGCAAGCCATTATCAGATGCAAACTTTAAAGCAGGATAGCCATAATCATCAGACTCGCAAAATGCCATTGATAAAGGCAAAGGTTTTTTTGAAACAAACATAAGGCAGCATTTCCCGTAACACTTAAAGTCTCTAAATGCCTACAGCAAGTTTCAAGATATGTCAAATTTGTGCTTTTGTGCTGTTTCTTCGATCCACTGCAAAAATTCTGGTGCGCCTTTACTGATTTCCCAAGAGATAACGCATGGAGAATCATAGCTGTGTAAGCGTTTGATTTTGCTTTCAACTTTTTCATAGAGATCAGCGCGGGTTTTATAAATCACAGCCACTTCGTCAGAGGCTTGCACCTCCCCTTCCCACCAATAGAGCGAGGAATGCGGTGCCAAGATATTCGCACAAGCGACAAGGCGCTGCTCAACAAGCGTTTTAGAAACGGCATGAGCATCTTCTTTTTGAGGGAATGTGGAATAAACAAGGATTACAGACATGATCTACTAGGGCGCATAGATGTAGCCTTCAAACTGTAGACCCAGCTTTTTACCGCTACCATTAGCTATTTCAAGCACTGCATCGACAAAATTTTCTTTGATTTGGCAGAGCAATGCACCATCGTCCGATATATCAAGCGTCTTACCCGACAAGATGCTTTCACTTAAAGCAGCAAATAGCTCCATTTGGACGAACGCTAGGCGCTGTTCTTGCGTGTATTCGTAGCGCCTAGGATCTTTGCTCTCTGGCTTTGTTGCATCCACCATAAGGGGCACTAGCTTTAATTCGACTAACTTGCCGTTCGGTTGAGTTGTTATTTTTGTAAATTCTGGCTTCATCTTTCCTATTCTATTCCTTAAATGGTTACTCACGCCAGTGTTAAATTCTAAACCATGCCAACGAGAACATTTCCGCCTAAGCAGAGTTCAAAACGCCACCGATACGGATTGAACGAATTAATTTGGCAAGGCCTGTACGGTTATCGCTTTCTATGAAGCATCCGCACACTGTGGCCTCCCCTTTGGCTGGACGCATGCGCTCGCCCGGACCACGCTTGAAAAAGCGCTGGATTGCGATTTCTTTTTCAACGCCGATGACAGAGTTATAATCGCCTGTCATGCCTGCGTCTGTTTGATAGGCTGTGCCCTTTTCCATGACATGCGCGTCTGCCGTCGGGACATGGGTATGCGTACCGACCATGCCGGTAATACGCCCGTCAAAGCAATGCGCGAAAGACATTTTCTCGGACGTTGTTTCCGCATGAAAATCGACAAATATCGCATCGGTATTTTGACCGAGCTGAATATCTTTTAGAATTTTCTCCATAACTTGAAACGGATCGTCCAGCGGATCCATAAATAACCTGCCCATAAGATTAATCACGGTGATTTTCTGGCCATTGGCGGCCTGCACTGTGACCACGCCCTGCCCTGCTGTGCCCTCGGGGTAATTTGCCGGACGAAGAAGCTTTTTATCCCGCGCGATATAGGGAATAATTTCGCGCTGATCCCAGACATGGTTTCCGGTGGTAATCACATCCACGCCAGTATTATAAAACTCCGTACAGATTTTTTCGGTAATCCCCGTACCATTAGCGGCGTTCTCACCATTAACGATGGTCACGTCAGGCTGAAATTCTTGTTTGATAGCAGGCAGTCGATGCTCGAGCGCTTCACGACCCGAGCGCCCCATAATATCACCAATAAAGAGTATCTTCATACCTATGCTTTCTCACTAGAATTTTTGCGCGCCACCCGGCGTAATAATGTAGTCCATCTTATGGTCATGATCATCGACAGGCAAGGGAAAGAGGCACGCTTGCTCGGCATATCCAATGCCTACGGCGATAATTTCTTTTTGGGCACGCCAATGTTCCAAAGTGGCATCATAATAGCCACCGCCCTGCCCCAGCCGATAACCGCGCCGATCAAAAGATAGCAACGGGACAATAATAATATCGGGTGCGAGACTTTCTTGATTAACGGGCTCTGCAATCCCGTAAGCGCCTTTTCTCAGATCATCCCCTTGTTTATAGGGGGCAAAGCGCAAGATACGGGTATCTGTCTCGACAACGGGAAGAGCACCTTGAATATCTTGCTCTGCGGCACGCTCTAAAATCGGCAGAGGATCAAACTCACGCCCTTGGGGCATATAGGCTGCAATTATTTTATCAGCAGCAGGCGCAAGCGCTTCAAAGAAGTGTTCGCAAGCTTGCTCATAATCTTCATAGCTCACAGGTTGGCGCGCGCGATGACGGCGGGCTTCGATGCGGAGTGTTTGTTTTGGATCATTCATCGAGATCAGTGTGACATGGAGCGAGCCGCCGCACAAGCCGTGTATAATACGAAATCCGCGTGTGGCCCTGGACAACCAGGTGGGCACCGTAATGACGAAGACCCCGGGACAAACCCGTTATACAAAGTCAGGGACAGCTCCCTTGCGAATAAAGCATCGGCCTCCGGGATAAAAATTTATATCACGTACTCCGCAGCTAAGCTCTGCATGTGTATATCTTTATTGTAGCATAATTGTCTAGAAAAAAGCTAAGCACTTTGGATGCGATCGGCAATCGAATCGATGCGCTCTGCCAAAGTATCAATGGCACCTGCGATGGCCGCCTCATCTTCCTCGAAGCCCGAAGCCCCTTGCGCTTGATCGCGTAATGTAAAAAGCTCGTCTGCCAGCACAAGAGAAGCTAGCACCAAGAGATGGTTTTCATTTGTGGCTGCACCTGCTGCTGCAATTTGCTTGATACACGAATCAACATGTTTACCAAGTTCGCGCACGCGCTTTTCCTGTCCGTCATCACAGGAAATATCATAGCTACGGCCATTAATCAGAAGGGAAACCTCAGCCATATCCTATGCCTCCGCCAAGAGTTTTTCAACGCGCTGGATTGTTTGATCAAGAGCTTTGACAACGATGGCTCCGTCAATACCGTCATCATTGGATACAGATGCAGGAGGCGTTGAAAACATATCACGCTGCTGACCGGCTAATGCTCCCTCTATGCTTGACGCCGAGGCTTGCAGTTTGTCGACAGCATACTCTAATTTGATCAAAGACTTTCTAATGGCAGACACAGTACAGCTCTCCTTAGGCAAATATTTAAAGTGATTGGGCTGCATTATGGTTATATTTAAATATCCGTCAAGTACTCCCATTATTTTTAGCAAATTAAGTCACAGAAATCTTGACCAATGGCTTCATAATCTGCATTGTACGCGCAACACAAAACCCAATCACGAGTAAGAATAAACATCATGACAATGACGCAGACTGCCGCTGGAAACGAGCCTCTCGCACAGGAAAACCTTAAACAAATGGCTAGTGCTATTCGCGCACTTTCCATGGATGCGGTCGAGGCCGCGCAGTCTGGTCACCCCGGTATGCCCATGGGGATGGCTGATGTCGCCACCGTTCTTTATTCAAAATTCCTGAAATTTGATCCGAACAACCCGCAGTGGGCAGATCGTGACCGCTTTGTTTTATCGGCTGGTCATGGCTCGATGCTGCTTTATGCGCTGAACTTTTTGACGGGTTACGAGAAATTCACATTGGAAGAAATTAAAAACTTCCGCCAAATGGGCGCGATTACTGCTGGTCACCCTGAAGTTGAACATGATGCGGGGATTGAAACAACCACAGGCCCTCTTGGTCAAGGAATCTCGACTGCGGTTGGTATGGCACTGGGCGAGCGCATTATGAATGGCCGTTTTGGTGATGATCTCGTTGATCACTATACTTATGTGATTGCAGGTGACGGCTGTATGATGGAAGGCATTTCCCATGAGGCCGCTTCACTGGCCGGTCACCTCAAGCTTGGCAAACTTATTGTCCTTTATGATGATAACGGGATTTGCATTGATGGCTCGACCGATATGACATTTACCGATGATACACCAAAACGCTTCGAGGCCTATGGCTGGGATGTGCAAAGCATTGACGGGCATGATTTTGCAGCGATTGATGCAGCACTGGAGCAAGCACAAAATACTGATACACCAAGTTTGATTTGCTGTAAAACGCATATAGGTTTCGGTGCCCCCACCAAGCAAGATAGCTCGAGCGCGCATGGTTCACCTTTAGGCGCCGATGAAATTGCAGGCGCACGTGAGGCGATTGGCTGGCCGCATGCGCCTTTTGTTATTCCTGATGATGTTTTGGCGGATTGGCGTGATGTCGGTGCTTTGGGTGCAGATGATCATGCCCAGTGGCAGGACAATCTTATGAACTCTGACAAGCAGGGTGAATTTATCAAAGCTATTAGCGGCGATATTTCCGAAGACATTGCTCCCCTTATTCAAGAAATCAAAGCCGAATGGGCAGCAGAAAAACCCAAGAAAGCCACACGCGCAACATCCGGCATGGTGCTGAACAAGCTGGTTCCTGCGGTGAAAGAACTTGTTGGCGGATCGGCTGACCTTACAGGCTCGAACCTGACCAAAGCCTCTAATGATATCGTTACCCGTGATAATTATGACGGGCAATATATCTATTACGGTGTGCGTGAGCACGCGATGGCGGCTTGCATGAACGGTCTTGCCTTGCATGGCGGCATCATTCCATTTGGCGGCACATTTCTGGTCTTCACAGATTATTGCCGCCCCGCTATTCGCCTTTCTGCCTTGATGCAACAACGCGTTGTTTACGTGATGACCCACGACTCGATTGGTCTGGGTGAAGATGGCCCTACGCACCAACCTGTCGAGCATCTGGCGAGCCTACGCGCCATGCCCAATATCAATGTCTTCCGCCCTTGTGATGCGATCGAGACAGCCGAGGCTTGGGAGGTCGCCCTAACAACAGGCCAAACACCCAGTATCCTTGCCCTTACCCGCCAAGGCGTGCCGACTTTGCGCGGTGCAGAGACAGAAAACTTATCAGCCCGCGGCGCGTATATCCTACGTGAAAGTGGTGATAAACCGGACGTCACGCTTTATGCATCAGGCTCTGAAGTGGAAATCGCCCATAAAGCTTATAATCAGCTCGTTGCCGATGGTCACGCCGTGCGTTTAGTCTCGGTGCCTTGTATGGATCTCTTCTGGCAGCAAGACCCAGATTATATCACGAACCTGATCTGCAATGACTCTGTGAAAGTCGCCATTGAGGCAGGTGTCCGCATGGGATGGGATAGCATTATCGGCACACATGGTGCCTTTATCGGCATGAATAGCTTTGGCGCATCCGCCCCGATTGACGAGCTCTACAAACATTTTGGCATTACATCTGAAGCGGTTGTGAAGGCCGCAAAAACGAAACTGGAGAAAAAATAAATGACTTTACGCGTTGGTATTAACGGATTTGGACGCATTGGACGCTTGGCAGCGCGCGCGATTTTAGAAGGCTATCGTGATGATATCGAACTCGTGGCGATTAACGATCCCGGCGGTCACTTCTTCCCTCTGCTGAAATACGACTCCATTCATGGCCGCGCGCCTTTTAGCGTTGAGAAAAAATGCGAAGACCAGATGATCATTGATGGCAAGCCCATTCGCCGCTTCCGCAACCGCGAGATTGCCGATATAGATTGGGCATCCGAGGGCGTTGATATCGTGATGGAATGCACAGGTCGCTTTAATGACCGTGAGGGCGCCAGCCAACACATCGCTTCGGGTGCTAAAAAAGTGCTGATCTCTGCTCCTGCGAAGAGTGAAGACATTACAACGGTTGTTTATGGCGTT
>JBFHFW010000080.1:0-5896 GCA_041583395.1 Alphaproteobacteria bacterium | reverse complement strand
TAGATGCTGTGTAAATGCAGAGGGGCACATGAAATTAACCGATAATTTAAATCAAGAGCACAAAGATAAGCTTAATGAGTTTACGCAGATGTTGGGTTTTTCATCTTTCGATTCTTTGATGCCTAATATTGATATAGGCGGCGGTTCCGGTGGTATGTGGAACCAGCTTGGTGCTTTAGGCGGCTGGTTTTATGAAATATGTGAGATGGCAGAGGCCAGTGGTAAGCTGCGCGCGGAGGAGGCTTTGAGAAAAGAAGTTCAAACCATGCCCGATACGCTCCAGCAGATTAAGGGCGCGAATATTTCTTATGGTGCGTCCGTGCAGGTGACAGAGCAAATCGAGCAGGGTGTAAGTGCTCAGTTGAGCCTGTATGTGCTCAATGATGATGGTATTTTAGAGATGCTGGATGTTGATCTGGATGGTCGCGCCGATACAGTCAGCCGTGAGGCTTTGGAGAAAAAACTGGGCGGGGGCGAGTTTTTTATTCAGCGTGCCGAAATTGGCGGGGATGCTTCTGTTTATTTTATGCATAACGATGCGGGGCAGGGGTTTTATGTGGGGCATGATGGGTTTGATATCAATGTCATTCCACAAAACGATCTTCAGCAATTTGTGCATAGTGTTGCTGTGCCGTCTGTTGCAGCGCCTACGCCGGAAGTGGCGCCCAAGCCGCAATCGCCAATTATTCAATATGACACCATAAAACCCGCGGGCATGTAGCGGGCTTAATCCCTTAAATCATCAATAAAGACGCCTGTGATGGCCAGATTGCTGATGATCTGGGTGACGTCGCGGGCGCGTTCGATAAAATCAAACGGCTTGGGATCGCGTGGTACGATGATGGTCGAGCCGGGCGGGATGAACTCCGGATTATAATTCCATGCGCTGACTTGTAGCGGTTTGGCGCTGCCATCGGGATAGAGCACAAAAGCGCGGTCTTTATCGGCGTGATAGGTAAAGCCGCCGGCCTCATGAATGTAATCGGTTGATTTTTTGCTCTGGCGGAATTGCAGGGATGCGGGGGAGAGCACTTCACCCGCCACACGGACGGTTAGGTTGCGGCGCGGGATATAGATGTAATCGCTGGGTTCAAGCAGAAGATCAAGCTCGGGATTAAGGGCGAGGTTGGCGGGATCAGCCTCGACCGTGATGCGTCCGACGCCTTCGATATTCTCCAGATCTTCGGCCAGTGCGCGGGCCTCGCTAATTTGGGCGGTGCTGACTTGTTCGCGGTCGCTTTCATCATTATTTTGCATCGCCACAGCGATAGATTGACGGATTTGGCGGGCGTGATTGCGGAAGCGGGCTTCTTCGATTTTACGCTCGGACGCGCGGGAGAAAATCGCACCCGCCGGATAAGCTTGGGCAGTCAGGCCGCCTGCGCGTTTGAGGAGGTCGGACATTTTATCACCCGCGACAAGGTCATAGCGGCCGGGGTTTTCGACCTCGCCATAGATCACGACGCTGTTATCTTTGATTTTATCGAATTTCTGGTTGATGCGCACGGAATCGCCGGCTTCGAGGAAGACGGTTCGGGCGGGTGTTTCGGTGAGGTCAATATGCATGCGCTGCGTGCCTGCCTGACCATGTGTGCGATATTCGCCGCTGCCGGTTTTGGCGGATGTGATCTCAATATTATGGAGGGAGGCTTCAAGGGTCAGGTTGCCTGCGACAGCCAGCAGGGAATCGAGTGTTGTGCCCTCATCCGAGACGGGATAAAGGCCGGGGTTACGCACAGCTCCGCGCAGGAAGATCGAGCGCTCGCGCAGGTGAGCGGCGATATTGGTATCGGTGATGAAATCTTCCTCATTTCGGGGATCGCTTGAGCCTTGTATCAGGGCAAGATGCTCATCCTGCTTTTCTTGCAGGGCGCGGATTTGCGTATTGGAGAAGAAATGGATGATGTCACCGTCTTTGAGGGTTTGATCGAACTCTTTTTTCAGGACAAGGCGGAGCGGGAAGTTGATGATTTGTGTGGTGAGCTGATCAGGGTTCCAGCGCTCGATCACCGCGAGGAGCGGATAGATATCCTTGCCCATGATGTTCTCGGCGTTAATGAGCGCACTGAGGCTTTTATTCTCGGAGAGCGCATGGATGCCGGGTTTATTGGTGTGGCCGACAAGCTCGACCGTGCCGGCGCGTTTGTCGCGGCCTTTGGCGATGGTGAGGATCGAGCCGTCCCCGAACAGCGGCGCAAAGGCGTCATGGACTTCGCTGACATTTTCATGGCCGTCTTCGGTGATACCCAGGTGAAGATAGCGGTTATCACCGGGTGCGAGCGCGCCGCCCGCAAATTCCAGCATTTCATTGAGGCTAATTTTTTCCGAGCGCGCATCGGGGCGGTGATACATGCCGCTGAGCGAGGTCAGGAGCTCGTAAATGCCGGGGCGTTTGGCCTCACCGGCAATGGCGACTGTGGGGCCGATGGGCGGGACAATCAGGCGGTCGCCATCACGGAGTTGCAGGTCAATATTGGTGGAGCCATGCATCAGCAGCGCGTAGAGATCAAGGATGGTGCTGCGTCCGTCGCGTACCAGTTTGATTTGGCGCAGTGAGCCTGTTTTCTCAACGCCGCCGGCCTCCATCAGCGCATCAAGCGCGGTATTAAAGACGGTCAGGTTCTTGCGGCCGGGTTGTTTGACGTGCCCGACCACGAGGACTCCGATTTGCCGCACGGTGGCGAGCGAGACATAGGCCTCCGTATTATGCAGGTTTTTGGCCGCGGTTTCGATGGACAGACGCGTTTGCCCGATGCTTCGGCCTGCGACGGGAATGGGTGGCAGGTCTTCGATCAGCAGCATCCCTTTGGCATTGATTTTATAGATGCCGCGATCGCTGCGCTGTCCGGTAAAGACGATTTCCAGCTCGTCCCCTGTACCGAGGATAAAATCATCTTGTACCGCGCCCATGGGGGTATTTTGTTTGGGCATGAGGGTCGTGTCTGCAGAGCCGAACATCTCATAACCAAACTGGCCGAGTGGATCAATCACGCGCTCGGTATAAAGGCGCTCCAGCGCGGAAGGTTGGGCGATTTCAGGCTCTTCTGTCTCCCATGGTGCGGGTGTTGTTTCAGGATCGGGGAGCTTGGTTTTTGCCGCGGTTTGTTTGATGGGTTTTTGGGTGCGGTTTTGTGTGGGCTTTGGTTTTTCGGTTTGCGTGGTTTTGGTGCTGCTGATCGTCCACGGCGTATCAAGCGGTAAAATGCTTTCCGCTTGTGCAGTGATGGGTAGGGTCAGCGCCAGTGCGCCGAGGATAAGGGTATAGATACGCATAAAACCCACGGGATGCTTTGGTTAAAAACATCCCTACTATAAGTAATCACAAGGTAAGAGTGAATGCGTGAGTATGCGTATGTCCGCACTATCCCCGGGTATTTTTGATTTATCTAGAGATATGTCGCATGGCAAAACCTAAATTTCCATCTGCTTTTTTACGAAAGCTGTCGGGTGAAAATTCCCAATCTTGATAATTATGAAATAATCGAGCTGCTGTTTTATCCATTATATTAAATAGTTCTTTTAGGTCGTTTTCGGATACTGGCTTACAGCCTAGCTCTGTACTTTTTTCATTAAATATTCTTTTAAATTCATCATATTGCATGGTTGCCTCCGTTTAATGTTGTCAAGATTTTAGGGGGGGGGAGGTTATGGAGTCAAGTGCGCCTGCCTAATCCTCATTATCGGGGCGGGTGTCCAAAATGGTATAGGCGACGGAGGTGATGTAGCTGTTTACACGCCGCAGATCACGCAGGATATCGAGGTGCAGGGAACTGGTGGCGATGGTCTCGGGCTCGCCCTGACGCAGGCGTTTGAAATGCTTGCGGGAGGATTCGAGTTCCTTGTGTTTAAGGCCTTTTTTCTCGTCAATCAGCTCGGTCGCCAGATCAGTTGATTGGGAGAGGAAAATGGACTGTGCCGTTTGGCAGTTTTTCAGGACATGGGCGTGGAAATCCTTGATTTCGAGCCAGCCTTCATGTGAGAAATTCGTTTGTTTTTTGATCTTTTTTTGCACGAGCTCAATCAGGCTTTTTTCAATGATATCGCCGCAATGCTCCAGATTGGTTGCGAATGTGATGATTTGCTCATAGCGTGCGGATTCAACGGAACTGAGGCTCTCGTGTTTCAGGCGGGTGAGATAGGATTTGATCTCTTTATATATAGAGTCGACTTTTTTGTCGGTTGAGCGTGCACGTTGCGCCAGTCTGCTATCACCATGTATCATAGCCTCCATGGTTTGCTCCAGCATTTGCTGGACGAGATCGGCAAGGCGCAATGTTTCGCGTGAGGCGCCGGCAAGCGCGATGGTTGGGGTGTCAAGCTGGCCTTCATCAAGGTAAAGCGGTGCGTCCTCGCCGGTGGGTTTTGGGGGCTCGGGGATGAAGCGTTCGAGCTTTTGCGCCACAAAATTTGTGATGGGTAGGAAAATAAGCGCCAGTGCAAAATTAAAGCCGGTATGGAAATGGACGATTTGTCGTGCAGGGCTGGGATCAAGTGTTAAGAGATGTCCGGCAATAAAGTGCAGGAACGGAAAACACACCACAAGCGTTGTGATGCGCATAAAGAGGTTTCCTGTCGTAATGCGCCGGACTTTGGCGCCATCACTATAAGTCGCGGCATAAGCAATGAGGGCACCACCGACATTGGCGCCAAGCACAAGATAAAGGCCAAGATCCAAAGAAACAATGTGGTTGGCGGCTAATGAAGAAAAGACCAGTACAACCGCAAGGGATGAGTGTACCAGCCATGTAAAGAGCGTGGCAAAAAGGATAGCGAGCACAGGCTCGTTTTGTAAGGGTGCCAGGATAAGGGGCAGAACATCGGAATGTTTCAGGGGCTCTGATATCTCGCGGATCATACTGAGCGATAGCAGCATCATGCCTAGTCCGATTGATGCGCGCGCGAGATGTTTTGACTTGCCGCCATGCTGTTCTTTGATGCGCAGGATGGTGCCGATGATAATCAAGATGGGCGAAAGCCAGCTCAGGTTAAATGTCAGGATCTGGGCAATGAGCGTTGTCGAGAGATCGGCACCGATAATAACCGCGAGGGCGGCGGCGGTGGTGATCATGGATTTTTTAATAAAGGAGGCCGTGATGAGTGTCGTTGCCGTCGAGCTTTGCAGCAGTGCGGTTACGCCGACACCGGAGAAAAAGGCTTTGATGCGGTTATTGGTGGAGCGCGAGATAATATGTTTTAAATTTGTACCGTAAGCGCGCGTGAAGGCGACACGCACAAAACGTGTGCTCCAAAGTAAAAGACAAACCGCGCCGATAATATGGATGAGGGTTAGGGTCATGGGAAGTGATTCTGAGGCTTTTTGTAGATAAATGCAAGGGGGTGAAGCCTGTAGTTTTCATATTTTTATTGACGGGGGTTTGAGGGAGAGGGTAGTGTGTGGTTTCTTTGATAACTTTACGGAGGGTTGTATGGATTTTAATTTTTCAAAAGATGACTATGGCGGCGTTAAAAATACCGGGCTTGAAAAAGCCGACTTGCTGATGGAGCTTATGATGGCCGGGTTTGGTTCAACCGTAGAAATTGAAACGAAGCTGGAGGCTTTTTTATCTGACCTTTTATTTGAGGAACAGGATTTTAATTCTGCAAAAGACTTTTTTGGACATGTTGTAGGGTCGAATGCTCGGGTCGCTCAAAATGTTTTCTTTGCATTGGATAATAAGTTTCGTGAAATTTTGGGTGCGGCAGAGGGTAGTACTGCTCAATTAGCAGCATGTATGGATAGCTTCGCCAAAATGACCCATGACTCTGGCCCATCTTTGACGCATTTTGATATGGGTTAAAACTCTTGTTTTCTGCGGTGTTTAGGAAGCCTTCAAAAAGTAAAGCAAAAAAAAATGTAAAAAAGTGAAAATAATGTTTGACGCTGCGGGGAAGAATC
>JBFHFW010000079.1:0-5991 GCA_041583395.1 Alphaproteobacteria bacterium | reverse complement strand
GAAATGCAAGAGAATCATTTACGTTTGGTGGGGGGCTGTTTATGCTTCGGGGATGAGAAGATTCGTGCGTCCCCAGCGTGATCCGCAACAAACAGCCATTATGGTGGCGATTGCTGTCGCATTGATGTTATTTGTGAAGCTAGTTCTTCTGGAGGGCGGGGCTTCAGAGCCTCCTCCACCCGCTGCCCAGAGTTCTTACGAGTTCAATCCACCTGCTGCGTCTGAAGAAGTATCCTACAATTACTTGTATGACATGCTGCCGGAAGAGGCGATTACGGTAGAAGAACCCATTATCGAGGAAGAAGATATTGCTGCGGATGTCCTGCCAGCAGAAGAAGTCTCTGAGCCTACGCCAGCCCCTGATCTGGAGAAATGGCGTGCATTTGCTGTCAAAGCGCCCTCCTCGGAGGGGCTTAAAAAGATCGTAATCATTATCGATGATATGGGGATGAACGCTGCTTATACCAAAGCAGTTGAGGCTTTACCTGCGCCTGTGACGCTCGCTTATTTGCCCTATGCGCCCAAAGTTTCTGCGCAAGCCAAACGTGCGCGTAAGGCGGGGCATGAGCTTCTTATCCATACGCCGATGGAGCCGATGAGTGCAGAGATCTATCCCGGGCCAATTGCCTTGTTAGAGGGGATGGATCGGGAGGCAATAGAGGCTGTGCTGGAAAAAGCATTTGCAAGTTTTGAGGGCTATGTCGGGATTAACAACCATATGGGATCGCGCCTGACGCAAAATGGCGAGGCGATGGGTGTTGTCATGGATGCTTTGGCGGCGCGCGGTTTGTTATTTGTGGATTCCAAAACCATTGATACCTCTGTGGCGGCGCGCGCTGCGGCACAAAAGGGACTTTATTTTGCCGAGCGTGATATTTTTCTGGATCACAAAGAGACGCCGGAATTTGTTGCGCATGCCTTGCAGCGTTTAGAGAATATCGCACAGTCCCAAGGGGTGGCGATCGGTATAGGGCATCCCAAGAAAGTTACCATTGATGCTTTGAAAAAATGGCTGCCGACTTTGGAGGGCAAGGGGCTGGTTTTGGTTCCGGTCAGCGATGTGGTGCAGCAAGTGCAGACCGTTGCTGCCTCTAAGAACTAGGTTCGAGTGGCTTGCCATAGAGAACAGATACTTGGCGAAGAAGACTCTCTTCTATCGCATGAGAATAGCCAACCTCTTCTCTGCATCCTTCTAAATCCTGTGAATTAAGGGTGCCCCCAATTTCATCTGTTATGTTTACAATATATTGAGAGGGGTTATTTCTAACAGCTTCTTTCCAGCTTGTGTTTTTTAGCTCCGGGCTTTGTAGAAGCTCTTGTGCTCGGCAACCTTGTTGGCCTGTAAATATGTAGTTGAGTATAACGAGATCTGCTTCCGGTAAATCTTTAAAGAAGTCATCGCCATAGGCAAGATTGCATATTTCAACTTCGGGGGCGGGGCAAGTTCGTATTCCCATCTCATCAAGATGCCCAAGTGTATGAATTAAATAATCTATATCATTTTGTGTGGGGGTATCGTCTGATCCGGTTTCAAGGAGCGCGCCCACCATCACAATTTTTTTAATCTCACCATTTTCATCAGGTTCGGGGGGGGTCATATAAAGACCAACGACAACATTCTTCAAAGTCAGCTTTTATCATGCTCTTATTTGTACAACAAAAAACAAGTTATGTCAAATTATATTTTCATTAAAATTAGCTTTGTGCGCGCGCAACGGCCATCTCTGCCGCACGAATAATGGCGCGGGCTTTGTTGACGGTTTCTTGGTATTCGCTCTCGGGATCGCTATCTGCCACGATTCCGGCGCCAGCTTGCACATAGACTTTGCCATTTTTAACAAGCGCTGTGCGTAGGGCGATGCAGGTGTCCATATCGCCGTGCCCTGAAAGATAGCCTGCCGCACCCGCGTAATAGCCGCGTTTGGAGGTCTCAAGCTCATCAATAATTTCCATGGCGCGGACTTTTGGTGCGCCGCTCACCGTGCCTGCAGGAAATCCTGCGAAGAGGGCATCAACGATGTCGCAGCCTTTTTTGAGTGCACCCTCAACATTGGAAACAATATGCATGACGTGGGAGTAAAATTCGATCGCATATTGGTCAGTTACCTTGATCGAGCCAAATTCGGCTACGCGCCCAACGTCATTACGCCCCAGATCCAGCAGCATGAGATGCTCGGCACATTCCTTAGGATCAGCGAGAAGATCGGCTTTAAGGGCTTCATCTTCCTGCGCATTAGCGCCACGCGGGCGGGTGCCGGCAATGGGGCGGATGGTCACAGTGTTATCGCGGACACGCACCAGAATTTCAGGGCTGGAGCCCACAAGTGCAAAATCCTCGAACGCCAGATGAAAGAGGAAAGGTGAGGGGTTAAGCTGGCGCAGGCTGCGGTAAAGTGCAAATGCGGGCAGGTCGAAATTAACGCTAAAACGTTGTCCGATCACAACCTGAAAGATATCGCCTTGCAGGATATAATCTTTGGCCTTCAGGACAGCTTCTTTAAAGTCCTCCTTCTTCATATTGGAGGTTATATCAAGTGGCGCATTTAGCTTTGAGGGCGCATTAACAAGCTCTTCTTCAATAGCTTTTTTTAATTTATTTTCAATATCTTCAAGTTTTTTGTTAAAGCTTTGGTAGAGGTTTTTTGCATTACCCTCATGCGTATAACAAGGGGTTACAAGGCACATCATATTTTTGACATTATCAAAGATCGCCAGCACCGTTGGGCGGATCAGGATGCTATCGGGCATTTGTAAATCATCGGGGTTATTAGCCGGAATATCCTCGATCAGGCGCACCATGTCATAGCCCATATAGCCGAACAGGCCGCTTGCAGCCATCGGCGGCAGGCCTTCGGGCACAACATCGATATGCGCGGCCTTGATCTGCGCACGCAGGGATGTAAGCGCATCATCGCTTTGCTCTACACCATCAAGGCTTGCCACTTTATCCTGACAACGCCATATGCGGTCAGGGGCCAAGCCGATGATGGAATAACGTCCAAGCGTTGCGCCACCCTCAACAGATTCCAGTAAGAAGCTATAGCTTTGATCTCCGCAGAGTTTGAGATAAGCAGATACAGGTGTTTCTAAATCCGCAGCAATCCAGCGCCAGACAAGCTGTGTTTTTTCAGCATTGAAATTGGCAATAAAATCGTCTTGTGATGTGGCAGCGAAGTTAGACATTAATATTGTGCGCTTTGTGATTCTGCGCCGTAGACGCGGTCTAGGAGGCCTTGATTGACTTTAACGCCGACCTCATCGCGCTTGTTTTCAAGATAGAGCGTTACGCCCTCGCGTTGGGATTCCTCTAACATGGCGGCGGCGAGTTTTTTGTAATCATCGCTGTCTTTCGTTTTTTCACTGAGCTCGGGAATTTTAGCTTCCGTGATAATCGCCACAGCTGCACCGCCATCAATATCAATGACCACAGGTTCGAGAATAACCGCTTCGAAGAGGCTGTTCAGAGCGCTATCGGTGAGAGGGGATTTTGGTTCATCACTTCTTTTGAGCGTCTTGGCTTTTTTAATCTTATAGCCAGATGTTTCTAGTGTGGCTTTATTGTTTTTGATATCAGCAGCCAATGCACGGGCAACGCTATAGGCTTCTGCTTGTCTTTGATCGCTCATCCAGCGTTTTTGGATGGCGTCTTTGACTTCAGTGAAGGGTTGATAGGATTTAGAGGTGAGCTTCTCCAAGTATACGGCGCGGAAGCTGCCATCGGCCATTTCCATGACGGGTGATGTTTCGCCTTCAAAGAGTTCACGGGAGGCTTCAAGGATGGGGGTGCGCAGATCATCCAGATCTTTTAAGACATCATTATTTTTTGCATCAAGGCCAAAATTGTTGAAAGCGCCTAAATCCGTAATCTCCAGCGGAACTTCTTCGGCAATGTCTTCAACGGATGCGCCGGATGCCAGTAAATCATCTACAGTTGCCGCCAGTGCATATTTTTGATCGAGCACAGCGATTTCTAAAAGCTCGTCTTTGATATCACCCTTAACGCTTTTATAGCTTTTGGTTTCCTCGGGTGTGATGTCTTTGATCACGGTGACATTCCAGCCCAAAGGCGTTTGCACGGGGCCGATCACAGCGCCCTTTTTCTTGTTGGCAAGGACGGAATCTTTGACATCATCTAAAAGCTCATCCGCGCTGTAGCTTTGCTCACCGAGGTAAACAGATTCTTTAACCGAAGATTTCAGGCTTTTGTTGCCATCCAGTTTGGCGATAACGGCTTTGGCTTGCTCTTCTGTATCTAACAGCGCTTGCTCTAATGTGATTTGCTCGGGCGTGTAATAGGCATCGATATTGTCGTCATAGGTCTGGCGTAGCTCATCTTCGCTGATCTCGATTGTGTCTTTCAGTGCTTTGTCCTTAATGCGCAGCATTTTGACTGTACGGGTTTCGGGAATGGCGTAGTGTTCTTTTGTGGCTTGATAAAGCGCTTCGAGCTGAGCGTCTGTTGGCTCAGCAATGTCTTTGATATCCTTGGCAAGGATGGGCGCATATTCAACTGTGCGTTCCTCATTTTGATAGAGATACAGGGCCTCTGTGACGGGTTCGGATACCCTCATAAAGCCTGCGCTCATGGCCTTGGTAAGGGTATTGGCACGCATCTCGTTGGAAATGGCTTGAACAAGCTGGCTTTCCGTCATGCCTTGGGAAGCGAGAATTTGACGCAGCACATCTCTGGCGCTTTGCCCGTCTTGCACCATGGGCGCGACCATGGACTGGATATGCTCGGCAACGCGCTTTTTATCAATGGTAATGCCATTTTGTGTGGCTGCCTGATTGATCAGGTTTTCGCGGACTGTCGAGCTTAGCAATTGATTGGTATAGCCCAGTTTATAGGCTTCTTGTGGTGAAATGCCAACGCGGGAAAGCTGGCGGCGGAGATCCTGATCAAAGCTCTGGATCGAGATGGTTTGCTTGCCGATTTTCAGGACATTATTATTGCCGGTGCCGGAGCGGAAAAAGCCGCCAACATCCATCAGCACCAAGCCACCAACAGCCATGCCCATAAACCCGAAGAGGATAAATTTTCCGATACCACCTTTTGCGCCTTCGCGCATTGCTTTCATCACCATGTTTTTATCTTCCCGTTGACAGTTAGTCTTGATTCTTCTGATCCCAGAGTGTTCTTTTTAAACACTTCGGTAAAAACAATAAAGAGGCATCATGAAAAAACTCATCGCAGGGAACTGGAAAATGAATGGTTCGATCAAGATGGTCGGGGACTTGATTGGCGGCATTGCCGCGGGTGCCGCGGGCGTTGAACAGGATTTATTGGTGTGTGTGCCGTATCCCTATCTTTCTGCGACGGGGATTTTGACGGCTGGTAAAGATTATCTGAGTGTGGGTGCGCAAGATTGTTCGGCGCACGAGATCGGGGCTTATACGGGTGAGGTTTCGGCAGGGATGCTCAAAGATATGGCGTGCTCTCATGTGATTGTCGGGCATTCCGAACGCCGCGAGTATCATGGCGAAACAGATGCGGTTGTGAATGCCAAGGCCGCAGTAGCACAAAAGCAGGGTATCGTTGCGATTATTTGTGTGGGTGAAACGCTTGAGCAGCGTGAGGCGGGCGCGCAAGAACACGTTGTGGCTACGCAGCTTGAAGGTTCTATCCCCGAGGGCGCAACTGCGGCAAATACAGTGATTGCTTATGAGCCCGTATGGGCGATTGGCACGGGGAAGGTGGCATCTGCCGAAGATGTCAAAGCGATGCATGCTTTTATCCGCAAAGCGCTTGATGGCAAGGTTCAAAGCCCGGATCAGGTGCGGATTTTATATGGGGGATCGATGAAGCCGGATAATGCGGCTGAACTGCTATCCACAGAAAATGTTGATGGTGGGCTTATAGGTGGAGCCTCTCTTGACGCGGCATCGTTTTTAGCTATTGCAAAAGCGGTTTAAAAGAAATAAGAAGTAATCCCCATGGAAGTTGTTCTCGTTATACATTTGTTTTTGGCTTTGGCCATTATTGGTTTGGTG
>JBFHFW010000078.1:0-6001 GCA_041583395.1 Alphaproteobacteria bacterium | reverse complement strand
CTATACTGGTCATACTTAAGTAACCTGACGGGAAAGCCCGTTAACGCAAGGCGTATAGATCATCATGATGCAACATACCTTAAAATCTTCCATTCATATCAACGGTGTAGGTTTGCACTCGGGCGAAGATATTGCTCTGACGCTCTCTCCGGCACCTGCAGGGCATGGCATTATATTTGTACGCACCGATGTTGCAGATGATAAAAATGCAACTATTCCGGCACTTTGGAACAATGTGATCGATACGCAGCTTTGCACGGTGATCGGCAATGAAGATGGTGTGAGTGTCGGTACCATCGAACATTTGATGTCGGCCTTGCGCGGTTGTGGCGTTGATAACGTGCTGATTGAATTAAATGGCGCGGAAGTGCCTGTGATGGATGGGAGCGCTATTCCTTTTGTAGAGGCGATTGAAACAGTTGGTATTCAAAAGCAAGATAAATCCCGTCGCGTTATCCGCATCCTGAAAGAGGTGAGCGTTGAAAAAGACGGTAAGCGCGTGACGCTTAGCCCTGCGAATGTTCCAACATTTTCCGGTGAAATCATTTTTGATCACCCTGCAATTAAGACGCAAAAATTTGAAGTTGCGCTTTTAAACGGCAATTTCCGCCATGATATTGCCGAAGCACGTACATTCGGGTTCTTGCACGAGGTCGAGTGGATGCGCTCGCAAGGTCTTGCGCAAGGCGGATCGCTGGATAACGCGATTATTCTTGATCAAAATCAGGTCATGAATCCCGATGGACTGCGTTTTGATGACGAGTTCATTCGTCACAAATTGCTGGACGCGATTGGTGATCTCTACCTCGCAGGCGGGCAAATTATCGGTGCCTATGATAGCTCTAAAGCCGGTCATGAAATGAATAATCTCATTCTTCATGCTCTTTTTGCAGATGAAGATGCCTATGAGATTGTTGAGGAAAGCTTAAACGCACAGTCATCTGATAATATGGCTGAATTTATTGGTGCCTAGAATAGACGTTTGTCCCCCGAAAACCCTCGAAGTCAAAGCTTTTCAACTTTCCAAGGTCTGTAAAAATCTTTACAGATAGTAAGAGATACCAATGATCGTGGAGAGTTTTTATGCGGTTTTCGTTTTCTATTTTGATTTTATCGGTGGTGCTTTTGCTTGGCGCCTGTGCGTCTTCGGATAAATCTATTGATGCTCAGGATCAAACGGCTGAAATGCTGTTCGAGCGCGCACAAACAGCGCTTGATAAAAAAGAGTACCGCACAGCAACGCAGTATTATGAAGAAGTCGAGCGTCAATACCCATATTCTGAACTGGCAACAGAGGCGCAGTTGATGGCCGCTTATTCCTCCTATAGTGATTTGCGCTACGATGATGCATTGATGGCACTGGATCGTTTTATTGATCTTCATCCGGGAAATGAGCGCGTTGATTACGCCTATTATTTAAAGGCGATGTGCTATTACGAGCAAATTTCCGATGTGCGCCGCGATCAGGAAATCACTGAATTGGCTCTCAATGCTTTTGAAACATTGATCCGCCGTTTCCCCGAGACAAAATACCGCCGCGAGGCCGAGCTAAAACGTGATCTGGCGCTTGACCATCTGGCGGGCAAGGAAATGGAGATCGGGCGTTATTACCTCAACCGCAATCATATCAACGCCGCGATGAACAGGTTCCGCACGGTCGTGACGGATTATCAAACCACAACGCACGTGGCCGAGGCGCTCTATCGTCTGGTTGAGGCTTATTTAACACTGGGTATCGAGGACGAGGCACTGCGTATCGCCGCAGTGTTGGGATATAACTACCCGGGAAGTATGTGGTATAGCCGTGCTTATAACTTGCTCGATGATCAGGCACGCCAGCAAATTCTGGATGAGCGAGGCTTTATTGATCGTACGGTCGAGTCTCTCTTTAAGCCGGATTAATACAATGCTCATCAGCCTCAACATTGAAAATGTTGTACTGATTGAAAAGCTCACAATCGCTTTTGATGGTGGCTTGTGTGCGCTCACGGGGGAAACGGGTGCAGGTAAATCGATCTTGCTCGATTCTTTAGGGTTGGCGCTGGGCGCACGGGCGGAAAGCCGCTTGGTGCGCAAAGGTGCGGAGCAGGCACAAGTCACAGCACTTTTCGAGATAACGCCGGATCATAGCGCTTTTGGGGTGTTGGAAGAGGGCAATGTTAGTATCGAAACAGGCGAGCCATTAATCTTGCGCCGTATCTTAACAGCAGACGGCCGCAGTCGCGCCTATATCAATGATCAGCCTGTGAGTGCAGGATTGCTGCGCCAGATCGGAGACTCTTTGGTCGAAATTCACGGGCAATTTGATACGCAAGGGCTGCTCAACCCTGCCACACATCGGGCGCTTCTGGATGAATATGCGGGCATTGGTGGTGAACTTTCTTCTTCATGGGGGGCTTGGAAAACTGCGCGTGCAGAACTGGAAAGATTGCAGTCCCGCGCCAATAATGCACAAGAAGAGGAAAGCTATTTACGCCAATCCATCGAAGATCTGGATGCGCTTGCCCCGCAAGAAGGCGAAGAAGAAACGCTGGCCTCTTTGCGTGAACGCTTGATGAATAAGGAACGCGTGTTGGAAGGCCTCAATGCCGCTTACCATGCTTTGAATGGAGAAGAAGATCCTGTGCGCGCGGCGTGGGGGGCGCTGGACCGGATCGCCGATAAGCTGGGCACAGATGGAGATGAAGCGATTAATGCGCTGGATCGTGCCAGTACCGAAATACAAGAGGCTCTCGCGCAAATTCAGGCGTTATCAGCCGATCTGGAACAAGAAGAGCATTCACTCGAAAGTGTCGATGAACGCCTTTATCAGCTTCGCGCGCAAGCAAGGAAACATCAATGTGCTCCCGATGATCTGCCGCAAAAACGCGAAGAACTGGCGGCACGCCTTGATGCAATCGAACATGCCGATCAGCATCTGGAAGATCAAATGCGCAAAGTTGAGCAAGCGCGCGCAGCTTATATCGCACAGGCGCGAGAGATTAGCACCAAGCGCGGGCAGATCGCGCAAAAGCTGGATCAGTTGGTACAGGCCGAGCTTGTGCCCTTGAAACTGGATAAAGCGCGCTTTGTCACGCAGATAGCATCACTGGCCGAAGAAGAGTGGGGCGCACATGGCATGGATCAGGTTAGATTTTTGGTGGCGACCAATCCGGGTGCAGAGCCGGGGCCGATTAATAAAATTGCCTCGGGTGGTGAAATGTCGCGCTTTATGTTGGCGCTAAAGGTTGTCATGGCCGAGGTCGGTAGCGCTGGAACGCTGGTCTTTGATGAGGTTGACGCAGGCATTGGCGGATCAACGGCTGACGCGGTGGGTGAGCGCTTGGCGCGTCTTGGGCAAGAACGGCAAGTGCTGGTTGTCACCCATGCACCGCAAGTGGCAGCGCGCGCCAATCATCACTATATCGTGCGGAAGGACGGTGTGGATGATGTACAAACAAACATTATTGCGCTTCATCAAAATGAAGAGCGTCGCGAGGAAATTGCCCGCATGTTGGCAGGCGCATCCATTACGGCCGAAGCGCGCGCCGCGGCTGATAAATTGTTGGAGGCGGGGTAATGGCGTCCTTATTTGATTTGGAACAGCTTGATGCCAAAGTGCGCCATGCGGAGCTCATAAAAGAAATCCGCAAGGCCGATGAAGCCTATTACCAAAAAGATACGCCAGAGATCACAGACGCCGCTTATGATGCATTGCGTAAAGAATTGGAAGAGATCGAGGCGGCTCATCCCGAGCTGGTCACAAAAGAAAGCCCGACCCAAACCATCGGTGCAAAACCGGCGCAAGGCTTTAAAAAGATCAAACATGCCAAGCCGATGCTCTCGCTCTCCAACGTGTTTAGTTCTGCTGAGTTGGAAAATTTTATTACTAAAATCAAACGGTTTTTAAATAAACACCATTTAGAAAAAATAGAAATATTAGCTGAGCCGAAAATTGATGGCCTGTCTTGTTCGTTGGTCTATAAAAACCGCAAGTTGGTTCAGGCTGCTACACGTGGCGATGGGACGGAGGGCGAAGATATCACCGCCAATGTTATGACGATAGGGGATATTCTCAAAACCTTGCCCGACAATGCACCGGAGTACGCAGAAATCCGTGGTGAGATTTATATGCGCCATGATGAGTTCGCAGCCCTCAATGCACGGCAGGAAGAGGCCGGAAAGCAGGTCTTTGCCAATCCGCGCAATGCGGCGGCTGGATCGGTGCGCCAGCTTGATCCATCGGTTACAGAATCACGACCTTTGCACTTTTTTGCTTATAGCTGGGAGCATAGTAGTTGCAAAACTCAAAAAGAGATAATGGATACACTCAAAACATGGGGCTTTCCAATCGCGGATGGCATAAAAGTTTTTGATGATGTGGAAATGATAAAACGGAATTATTGGAAAATTTTGGAAGGGCGTGCCACGCTGGGCTATGACATTGACGGGATCGTTTATAAGGTCAATGATCTGGCACTTCAGGAGCGTCTGGGCTTCGTTTCCCGCGCCCCGCGCTGGGCAACGGCGCATAAATTCCCTGCGGAACAAGCCATCACACGCCTGATTGCGATTGATATTCAGGTCGGGCGTACGGGTGCTTTAACGCCTGTGGCGCGGCTGGAGCCTGTGACGGTCGGTGGTGTGGTTGTCTCCAATGCGACGCTGCATAACGAAGACGAAATTGCCCGCAAAGGCGTACGCATCGGTGATTGGGTAAAAATCCAGCGTGCTGGAGACGTGATCCCGCAAATTGTCGAAGCCCTTATTGAAAAGCGCGATGGGACGGAAAAAGAATTTATTTATCCCGATACCTGTCCGGCATGCGGCTCGGCGGCAATCCGTGAGGGAGACGATGTGGTGCGACGCTGCACGGGTGGTCTGATTTGTCCGGCGCAGGCGGTTGAGCGCCTCAAGCATTTTGTCTCCCGTCTGGCTTTTGATATTGAAGGGCTGGGCACCAAAATTATCGAGCAATTTTGGGAGGAAGGTATTATCAGGACGCCGGCCGATATTTTTAAGCTGGCAGAGATTAATCAAACTTTGAACCCGCCCTTGCAAGACCGCGAAGGCTGGGGAGAGCTTTCGGTTCAAAATCTATTCAAAGCCATTGAAGACCGCCGCACCATTGCGCTGAACCGTTTTATCTATGCACTCGGCATCCGGCAAGTGGGCGAGGCCACGGCAAAGAGACTGGCTGCGACATATGGTGCGTGGGAGGCAATTAAGCAGGCGACCTATGAAGAGCTGATCGAGATCGAGGATATCGGCCCCGCTGTGGCCGATGATTTTATCGCCTTTTTCGCAGAACCGCATAATCAGGAAGTGCTAAGCGCATTAGAAGCTGTGCTGACCATAGAGCCTTTTGAGGCACCCGATGTAGGTGATAGCCCCGTGGCAGGAAAAACAGTTGTGTTTACAGGAACGCTCACACAAATGACCCGTTCTGAGGCCAAAGCGCGCGCTGAGACAATGGGCGCCAAAGTTGCAGGATCAGTGTCAAAGAAAACAGATTATCTGATCGCAGGTGCCGACTCAGGCTCCAAGCTCAAAAAAGCACAAGAAGCTGGTGTTACAGTTTTAACGGAAGACGCGTGGTTGGCGTTAATAGGGGCTTAAGCACCCTCTTTATCACGCAAAGCATGCAGTTGATCCATGGCCTTCTCAATTTCGGGCGGGTAATCGCGGCGCTCGACAAATTCACCGCCACCGGAGCTGCGGGTCATGGCAAGCTCTAGCGCGCGGGTAAGGATTTCGGCAATTTTAACATCTTCTTGTTCCAAAGACAGTTGGAGAGCAGAGAGAATGCGGTCTCCCAGACGAATTTTATTGCGATCCTGTGTTTCCATGAATGTAGATCCCTCATATATTGCGGCGTTACTATCCATCAACCTTGCCTGATTTCAGGTATATTTTCAAGGATCAACTGATCGAAAGCTTCAAAGAACGTGCCTCGGATTTCATCGCGCTCCATCAAAATTTCATGATAGGCTTTAGGGAACTTCAAAAGCGTGGCATGCGG
>JBFHFW010000077.1:0-6020 GCA_041583395.1 Alphaproteobacteria bacterium | reverse complement strand
TTCCGGTACATCGCAAAATGATGGGTCAGATAATTTGCCTATCGTGAAAGCCGACGCCATGCCCTTTAAGGTCGCACCAACAGAGGCAGGCGGCATGGATATCCCGCATCGCGATAGCACGGTTTACAGCACAATGCGTGAAGCTTCTTTGGATTCCGGGAATGCGCCATTATTTGAAAGCCTTGTGCAGCAAGAAGAGCCCGTCGATAAATTGGCGGCTTTTGCAAAAGAAGTAGAGGACAATGATTCTTTTGTTGGTAACGGCAGTTCTAATGTTGAATCTCTTGTGCCGTCCCAAGGCGGGTCTGTTGCACACAGCGCCGGATCATCCCCTGAAACGCTGGCTTTTGTGCGCTCGGTTCTTGATCGTAAAGATCAAAAAGTTTCTGCAAATGAAAATGAAGTTGTTGCCGTGGCAGAGCCTGTTTCTGCTTCCGGAGCTGCTCAGGCTGTTTCATCCGTATCCGAGACAAGCGCACAGGCTGCTCAAAAGGTTTCGGAAATTATACCTGCCGCAGGTGTTGATATCCCACAAAAGAAGGTTGTGCCAACACCGGCATCATCGGGTTCTTATTACGTGCAGCTCGGCTCTGTGACATCTGAAAAAGGTGCTGAGACCGAATGGAAACGTCTGAGCAATGCTTTTGCAGCAGAACTATCTGGATCGGATTACCGTGTGCAGCGTGCCGATTTGGGTGAGCGTGGTGTTTATTACCGCATTCAGGCCGGTCCTATGAGTCGCGATATGGCGTCCAACGTATGTTCGTCGATTAAAGCCCAAAAAGCCGGTGGATGTCTTGTCACACGCTAACGCGCCCAAGGCTGCAATATTCTCGCTGTCGGGTTTAACGCTGAGTAAGGATGAAGAGGCGCTTTTCAAAGAGGCCAATCCTTTCGGCTTTATTCTCTTCGGGCGTAATTGTGAAAATCGTGAACAGCTTCATGCGCTGACCGACCGTTTGCGTGAGGTCACAGGTCGTGAAGATGTCCCGATCCTGATTGATCAAGAGGGCGGGCGCGTTCAACGGCTTAAGCCGCCAGTTTGGCACCAATATCCACCGATGAAAAAATTTGGCGATGAGGCCGAGCAGAGTCTGGATAGCGCGGTGGCCGATTTGCGCTATCTGATGATCCGTCTTTGCAAGGATCTACATGATGTCGGGGTTAATGCGAATTGTGCGCCTGTGATGGATGTCTTGAATGCAGCAACGCATGATGTGATTGGTGATCGCGCATTCTCCGATGATCCGGATATCGTGGCACGGTTGGGACTGTGTGCTTGTCATGCCATGATCAGCGCAGGCGTTCAACCCATTATGAAGCATATCCCGGGGCATGGTCGCGGCAATGCAGATTCTCATTTGGAATTGCCGGTGGTTGATACGCCGCTGGCGGAGCTGGAAATGACAGATTTTGCCCCCTTCCGTGAGGTTGCGCAGTCTAATATAGGTGCGCGTGTGTGGGCGATGATGGCGCATATCACCTATAGCGCGATTGATCCAGATCACGTGGCAACATGCTCGCCTCAGGTTATTCAAGGCGTTATTCGTGGCTCTATCGGTTTTGACGGGCTTTTGATGGGTGATGATCTGGATATGAAAGCGCTTGATCGTTATGGCGATATCACCCGCCGCGCAGAGCTCTCGCTCGAGGCTGGCTGTGACGTTGTGCTCTATTGTTCCGGCAAGTTAGAGGATATGGATAAGCTGGCTAATGTTGTTCCTGCAATGCGGGGGTAACCGATGGCGCTTATGTTGCTGTCGCAGAGGAAATTGTCATTTCAAATTTTAAAGAAAGTATAGAGTGTTGGCTAATCAAGCCAAGCAAAGAGGGATTAACAGTTCTTCTTCTAAGAGTGGCAGGTCGAGAAGGGGAGTACCCGTCTTTCCTTCAGCCAGTTACGGGGGGTATTAAAAATAAGGAAAGCCCTCTTCAAGCTTGCATTCGTGAGGTGGAAGAAGAGACAGGAGTTACTCTAGCCCCGGAACAATTGCAGCCTCTGTCTGAACCCTTTATAGCAGTGATAGATAAAAACCTAACGATTAAAAAATCAATATTTTACGCGGCATTTCCTGATGTGAGCATTGACCTTAATCCAGATGAACATATCGGTTGGGAGATTTGTAAGTTGAATGAGGTTGAATCCAGACTTTATTGGCAAAGCAACAAGGATACATGGCAGATCGTTTATCGTCGCCTAACGTTGTGCCAGTCTTAAGGTCGTAGGCTTATTTTTGCTCCAACTCCATACTTTCTATGAAATTAGAGAAGGCTTTTTCTATTTTTTCTAAATCATCGCATTCCACAATTTCCTGCGGGCATGCGGTGCAAGACATCTCCTGATTATCTGGAATAGCATAGTAACTTTTTATATAGCATTTTCCAGAGGATCGATTGAATACATAGAGAAGTTTTGTGGTATTTTGTTCTGAAATTATAAAAGCGGTCTTTTCACTGGGCGTAGCTCCATCTTGTTTTATGCTGTCCAAACCAAGCCTAGGAAATGTACCTAAAATTTTTTTCTCTGCCTGTACCTTCAGGAAGTGCATGCTGTGGGCTATTTTTTCGTCAGTGGTCATGATAGTAATCAGCTTTTGTTCTCGGTTTAAAGGGTAATTTAAACCCGCCGAAGATGCCTCCAGCGGGTTTAAAAATTCATATCATTAAGGCTATATAAATTAAGCGGCTTCTGTAAGGTTTGTTGCGCTTGTTTTGCCTTTGTCTTCTTGAAGCTCGTAGTTCACTTTTTGACCTTCATTCAGGCCTTTTAAGCCTGAGCGCTCAACGGCGCTGATGTGAACGAACACGTCGTTACCGCCGTCTTCTGGTTGAATGAAGCCGTAACCTTTTGTTTGGTTAAACCATTTTACTGTACCTGTTGCCATGAATAATCTCCTTCTGTGCAAATCTCGGTCTTTATGCATCACAACCGCGTGATACATTTTTTGAGTTTGATGCCCAATTTGTGCCGTAACGTCTGGTCAAACTGAACTTTTAGAAGGCATTGTCTTAAGCCCGTGGGCAAAAGGATATTTCAAAAGGTCGTGTCGTGTAGATCGTTAATCAAACCTAATCTAGGTATCGCATAATTTCATTGCTCTGGTCAAGTATTCATCTGCGCTTGATCTTTGAGAAGCGGGCGTACAAGCGGAGGAATCGTGATACAGGTCACAGCGCTGATAAAAATGAGAGCTGCAAAAACATCATCTGGTAGTATGTCATCACCAAGCCGACGCGCACTCTCGGCAATGATCAGCATGATTTCAGCGCGTGGCACCAGACTAAGCCCCAAAGCCATTGAACCACGGTAATCCAGATAAAGAAGGGAGGGAATTGCACCACCAATGACTTTGCCTAAAACGGCAGGGATCAGCAGGATAATACCCAGTCCAAAGCCTGCTGCGAGGAGTTCGGGGTTAATGGCAAGCCCGATACCGATAAAGAAAAATGGTGCAAATAAATCATGAATGGGGCGCAGCATTTCTGCGATATAATCGGATCTTGGATTTTGGCTGAAGACGAGACCAGCGAACAAAGCGCCCACTGCAATGGAAAGCCCCATGCCCTCGGCAATGGCGGCGATCATCACGCCAGTTCCGGCGGTTAGTAGCATCAGACATGACCCTGTATCGCCGATATGCTCGAAAAACCTTGTGATAGGCGCTTCCAGATATTTGGCAAATAAAACACAAGCACCACCAAAGAGCGCGAGATTTAAACTAAAAAGCCCCAATATGCGTACAGTCGTATCCATATCCAGCGGTTCCCCGCTTGTCAGCATCGGAATAAATCCCAACAAAAGTGCCAGCGCTGCCACGCCGGAAATATCATCCATCTGCGCAACATTCATCAGCAAATTCGATCCGCGTGTGTTCATTGCGCCTGCTTCACGCCAAATGCCAATACTCACGGCAATAGATGTGGCGGTAAAGGCTGTGGCAATAACAAGGCTGGTGATCATTCCTAGATGCAGCCAATAATAAGCTACAACAAAGCCAAGGATACCGCTTAAGAAGAAATTTCCAATCCAAATGAGCGCTGCGGGGCCCAAATTGGCTTTGAGTTTTTCGGTGTCTTCCTCCAGCCCCGTGCGAAATAAGAGGATAATCAAACCCACGCTGGCCATAAAGTGAAAGACTTCCATGCCGCCTGCGCTGATTAGGTGGAATTTCATATCCAGAGATTTTAGGCCGATCCCCAGCAGTAAAAAACCAACCAGTGAGGGGATGGCGATTTTTTTGAAAAGCGGCTTAACAAGAAAGGTGAAAACAACCAGAGCGCCCACTAAAAAATAAAGAATGTGGGGTGCTTGGTGGGGGAGGTCTTCCATAAGGATTTTCCTGATATGTTTTGGGATAGGTAAGCGCTATGCGCGATGAGAAGGAGCAATCCTACCACAATCATATGTTGTGTAGAAGAAAAACATTGTTTTTCCTGCGCGCTCTTGTATATCTGGAGGTATGAGCGAAGACAAAAAACTTGATCAGATTCTTGATGAAAGCGCAGCGCAGCATAGCCGTTCGTTGGGCGCGCGCGTGCGCGGCTATTTTCTGGCGGGTATTTTGGTCACCGCACCGATTACCATTACCGTATACCTCACTTATGTGTTTCTTTCGTTGATTGACAATACGGTTTCCAATCTTATTCCGCAGCAATGGTATGAAGATCTTTATGGGCACACAACCGTACCGGGGGTAGGGCTTGTTCTGGCGATTGCTTTTTTCGTTGTTGTCGGTTGGTTTGCAACCAATGTTTTGGGTCGTCTTTTAATTCGCATCGCCGAGTATTTTGTTGATCGCGTACCTGTTATCCGCACGCTTTACGGCGCGGTTAAGCAGATTTTCGAAACGGTGATGGCTACGCAATCCCAAGCTTTCCGCGAAGTGGTGATGCTGGAATATCCGCGTAAAAATGTTTGGTCGATCGGTTTTGTTACAGGTACTTCGAAGGGCGAAGTACAGGAAAAAGTGCATGAAAATACGGTCAATGTTTTTGTGCCGACCACGCCTAACCCGACCTCCGGCTATTTGCTTTTTGTGCCGCGTGAAGAACTCCATTTCCTTGATATGAGCGTCGAAGAGGGCGTGAAGCTTGTCGTGTCTGCTGGTATTATCACTCCGCCTTATCCGCCCGAGAAGAAAGCGGATAAAAAGAAAAAGTCAGCTTCGAAGAAAAAGCCATCTAAAAAAGCTTAACCACTCCGCAGGTAGCTAATCGCCTGATCGCGCTCGAAGAGGTAGAGCAGGATTTTAAGTGCCTGCCCACGCGGTGTTTCGAGATTGGGGTCTTTATCAATAATTAATCGCGCATCATCCCGTGCGGCGGCCAGTAATTCGCCATGAATGCTTAGGTCAGCCAGTTTAAAGCTTGGCATGCCGCTTTGGCGTGTGCCCAAAACATCCCCGCCACCGCGAAGTTCCAGATCTTTTTCCGCGAGTAAAAAGCCGTCTTCACTTTGCCGCATGATAGACAGGCGTTCTTTCGCCGTGTCACCCAAGGGGCTGGAATAGACAAGGAAGCAATAGGATTTATCGCCGCCACGCCCGACGCGTCCTCTTAATTGATGCAGTTGCGAGAGGCCAAAACGCTCGGCATGCTCGATCACCATGATGGTGGCTTCGGGGACATTCACGCCGACTTCAATGACCGTTGTGGCAACGAGAAGGTCTAGATCACCGTTGGCGAATTTCTCCATCACCGCATCTTTTTCATCGGGCTTGAGGCGCCCATGCACCAGCCCGACGCGATCGCCAAAGCGCTGTTTGAGGATATCATAGCGATCTTCAGCCGCCGCCAGATCCATCACTTCAGATTCTTCAACCAACGGGCAAACCCAGTACACGCGCGCGCCTGTGGCGATTTGACGCTGGAGGCTTTCTGCAAGGTCTTCGATTTTTTCTGCCGGAATAGTGCGCGTATCAACAGGTTTGCGCCCGGGTGGCTTCTCATCAATGCGCGAGACATCCATATCCCCATAAGCACTTAAGGTCAGTGTACGTGGAATAGGGGTGGCGGTCATA
>JBFHFW010000076.1:0-6050 GCA_041583395.1 Alphaproteobacteria bacterium | reverse complement strand
GCTCGGCGGCCTGTTAGCCGCAGCACATCATGGCAATTTAAGCTTTGCAGATGCAAGCAACACGCCTAAAGTAGCGGAAGGACTTTTTGCGTTTACCCCAAAGGCACTTTCACAACTTCTCCTTCCCGGAGCTTTCAAAACACAAACACAAGCCCGCAAAACAGGATCAAACAGATGAACGATATAAAAACCAAAATTGCTGATGCATCTCCTGACCAGACAGCCACGGGTGGTTTTCGTCGTGCAAAAAATTTGATTGCTGTCGCCAGCGGCAAAGGCGGCGTTGGCAAAACGTGGTTTTCTATTACGCTCGCGCATGCGCTGACAAAAATGGGCAAAAAAGTTTTACTTTTTGATGGCGACTTAGGACTTGCGAATGTCGATGTGCAGCTTGGCCTGATGCCCAAGCGCGACATGAATGATGTTATCCGTGGGCGCCTGAGCATTGATAAGGTTATCCAGCCCTATGAAGAAGGCGGGTTTGACATTATAGCCGGACGCTCCGGTCAGGCATCACTTTCAGCCCTGCCTTCACAGCGCCTGACAATGCTGCGGGACCAACTTTTAGATGCCGCAGAAAATTATGATGTTGTGATTGCCGATCTTGGCGCAGGCGTTGACCGTACGGTGCGAACATTTGCATCGGCTGCAACACGCACCATATTGCTGACTAATGACGAACCAACGGCGCTGACCGATGCTTATGCCTTTATCAAGCTGGGCAATGCCGCAGGCATGTCCAAAAATGTCAGCATTGTTGTCAATCTGGCCACCTCGCAAACCGAAGGTGAAAAAACTTACAAGACACTCCTTAAGGCTTGCGAAAACTTTTTGCGCCTGACGCCGCCTTTGGCTGGCATGGTACGCCATGATCCTAAGGTTAAAGAATCCATCCGTCACCAAACCCCCATTCTCATACGTTCACCCAACAGTAACGCAGCAGAAGACATGGAAAAGATTGCTGCCTTCGCGCTACGTTTCCTGAGCGAAGCACAAAAGACTATGGCTGAGGGCTAAATTCTCCTGTAAAATGGAGATATGAGCTCCCCCGATTTCCCAGCCCTGCCCTCGACTATACAGCACCAAAAACATGGAGCGTCACCGGAAAAGTCAGGATTAAGAGCCGAAATCATACAGCTATCGCCTGATATAAAAAACCGTACCGATGCCGGGAAAGACAGTTTGCGCATTGAAGGACGCGTAATAGAACGCCGTGATGATGGACGCTTTACCATCCGCACGGATCGCGGTGATATCGAACTTCGCACAGACCAAATACGCACCATTCCACGCGAAGGCGCGCGCATTGAGATCACTGTTTCACGTGATGGGGCGCAGGCCCGCATTTATACAGAGACAGAAAGACAGCTGCCCCAAGGCGCTACACGCCACACAACAACGCCGGTACAGGTGGATATACAAACCGATGCCGAACAACCCCGGACACAAAAGCCGTTAGTAACCACAGCACCACCCACGACTGTTCGCATTGAGCCCCTGCCACTGCAAGAAGCACTTCCTTATATCGCCGAGCCCCTGCAAACGCTTCCTCAAACGTTAAATACCCCCCCCACGCTACCCCTGAGAGAAGTTTCATTTAACAATTTAAACAGCCTATTGTTAAGCGAGCCCACATCCACACTGCTCAATGCAGAACCTGTTTTAAACGCCATATTCCAACCTTCGCCACAAAATTTTACGGCGGCACTTACGACGCCTACCGCGCCAAACCAGCGGAACCAGCAACCAACAGCATTCCTGAACCTCTTTGCAGCAACACAAACACCCCTGATATTATCGCCCCCCTCCGAAGGATTGCAGCCACTTGCATCCTTACCTCCCCTTACTCAAGCAGGAGAGGTCAAAATCGATACGATTTCACTACCACAAATCTCTATTTTGCCGCCCAACGCACAAACAGAATTCGCCCCCTTTGAACTGATCAAACATAAGATTGAACATCACTTCACCCCGATCAAGACTGATATGATAGCAACGGATCATAGCGCACAATACATTTTGACACCGAAACAAGCCACCGAAATGCAGGCTCTACTCATCGGGCACACAAATGAGAAACTTCCTGTAATTGCGTTACCGACCTTTGATGCAGGTGGTTTAATGAGTGATCCATTGCTCTTCACCCTGCATCAGCCTCAAGCCACCGTTACACCCGATAGCGTTATAACGCTCACCCCTGTTACGCTGCCTGTTACAGCACAAACAGCCACGCCAACAATGCAGCTTGCGGAAATGAACGTGCCTCAACTTGCCAATTTCTTTGCCACACCAGAGACTTGGCAGCTTATGCAAGAGCTCCAGCAAGCCCTGATACAAGTTGCGCCGCGCGCTGCGCAAGCTATGGCCTCCATGACCCCTTCACCGACAACACCTGCGCAATTTGGCGGTACGGCTTTATTTTTTATTGCCGCCCTTAAAGGCGGTGATTTACAGCAATGGTTGGGGGATAAGGCCGTGGAGGCTCTGAAAAAAGCAGGAAAAGGCATACTTCTTACCCGTTTAGGACAGGAAGGCAATGCCTTGGCACGGCTGGGTGCAGAGCCTGCTACGCAAGATTGGCGCTCTTTAAGCCTGCCACTTTATTACGAACAGGAATTTCAAAAAATTGCGCTGCATTACCGCCATGAAAAAGACCCGGAAAATCCTGATGATCCAAGAGGCAAACAAGTGCGTTTTATCTTTGATCTTAGCCTCGATGCCATGGGTAATGTGCAGCTTGATGGACTTTTCCGCGCGCCACGGCTTGATCTGATTGTGCGCACAACTCAAGCTTTTTCCAGCGCAATGCAGCAAGAGATGCGCCGTGCCTATGTCAGCGCCCTTGAACAAACCCGCGTCACCGGAGAACTCTCCTTCCAAAATAAGCTCGAGCAATGGGTAAAGATTAACCGCGATGATGCAGGATTTGGGGTAAATGCGTAATCACTATCACTCTTCTGCCTGATTACGGCGAAAGGTATCGAGAGCGATTTCATCGAGCATTTCGCTCTCTTTTTTGTTAATCGCGGCTTGCTCTTCGGCTACACGGCGCTCTTGTGTGATCTCGATTTTTTTAAGCTCTGCGAACGCTGTACGCAGATCATCACGCGCAATCTCGATACGTGCCTCTAGCGTGGTGGCGGCCTCGTCAATTTCTGCAACGCGGGCTTTAACAGCTTCGGAATATGGCCCCATATAAGACAGCATGGCCACGTCCATATCCTTCACTTTCTCTTTTTCTTCTTCCAGTTGATTAAGCATCGTTTGTTTTTGCACAGCCAGTTCTTCGGCCTGTCGATAGAGCTCAGCCAGAAACTTTTGCTTTTGATCGATGGCGTGTTTATGCACACGGATAAGCGGATCAAGATCAGCCATAGCTCATCCCCAATATGCGTGCGAGCATCGCAAAACCTTCTTCAATGGATGTATGCTCCCCCTTATTTTGCGCCAAAAATTCCTCGATTTGTGGGTAGAGCTGAATGGCCTCATCCACCACCGGATCAGAGCCACGGCGATAAGCACCCAGCCGGATGAGCTCTGCCATATCTTCATAAGAGGTAATCACTTGCTTGGCGCGGCGAATGATATTGTTTTGCTCATTATTCAAAACACCCGGCATAGAGCGCGATATTGATTTCAACACATTAATCGCCGGATAGCGGCCGCGGTCGGCAATGGCGCGCTCCATCACGATATGCCCGTCAACAATCCCGCGCACAGCGTCCGATATCGGTTCGTTATGATCATCGCCCTCGACCAGAACCGAAAACAAGCCAGTGATAGAGCCTTCCCCCGGTGCACCGGGGCCTGCACGCTCCAATAACCTTGCAAGTTCACCAAATGTGGTGGGCGGATAGCCCTTGGATGTAGGAGGCTCGCCGGCGGAAAGACCAATTTCACGCTGCGCCATCGCAAAGCGGGTTAAAGAATCAATGAGGCACAGTACTTGCTTACCCTGCTGGCGGAAATATTCGGCGACAGCCAGCGTTGTATAAGCCGCCTGACGGCGCATGAGTGCCGACTCATCGCCTGTGGCTACAATCACAACCGAGCGCGCAAGTCCTTCCGGCCCCAAATCATCTTCCAAAAACTCCTGCACCTCGCGCCCACGCTCGCCAATCAAACCAATGACAGACACATCCGCCGCAGTATATTTCGCCATCATGGACAGCAACACCGATTTACCAACACCAGAGCCCGAGAATATGCCCATACGCTGCCCCTGCCGTGTTGCCAAAAATGTATTAACAGGCCGCACCCCTAAATCCAGTTGATCACCGAGACGTTGCCGCGAATGAGGCTCTGGCGGTTTCGCTTTCAGCGGCATCTCTACGCCACCTTGTGAAAGCATGCCCTTGCCGTCGATGGGCTGCGCACGTCCGTTAATCACACGCCCCAACCACCGATCATCCGGCGCAACCACTGGCTCATGTGCCTGAATAACCGCTTTACAGCCCAACCCTACGCCCTCAAGCGAGGTAAAAGGCAACAAAAGCGCCTGACCATCTTTGAAGCCAACAACCTCGCAAGGAATATCATCCTTGTTCTTTGGTTTTAAATGCACGATGGCACCGATTGCCAAGCCATCGCCAAATCCAGCGATTTCAACCAGTAACCCGAGGATTTTAGTCACACGTCCGTATACCTCCTGCGTGGGCAGAAGGTCGATGGCAACTTCAAGCTGTTTTGAAAGACGATCCATATCTATTAGGATAGCAGGCTATAGAGCGCGGGCAAATTAGATTTTTTAATTGACATAATCGTAAGAATAATTATACTCTCCAGTACAATACATGATTAATTAAATAAATAAGGATATGAAGATATGGGGAAACGTCTTTCAAGAAGAAACATGGATGATGGATTGTATCAATTAAATCAAGCATTTAAAATAACCCAACCTGCACCATTGGACAATCAAGTCTCTGCTAGTCGCTCACCTGAGCAACAAAACATATTGGAAAACATGCAAAAACACCTTCTGGAAGGTGATCAAAAAAAAGCTCTTGGCATTATAAATCAAGCAATTCATCAAAAGGGGCTATCTTTTGATGTAAATGAAATCAAACAACATTGGTTAGATAGCCCCTGTGCATCACTTAAAAACCTTACTGCGTTTCAAGCCTTTCTACACAAAAATGGAGCCCAAATTACTCAAGAGGATGAAGGGCAGTTAGTTGATAATTTTATTAATGATATCCTTACTGAAATTGCAACACGGCAAGATACGCAACAAAAGCTGGAGCAATACCTCGATAAGCTTAATAAAAATGACAAACAAAGATCCCCTCTTTACAGGCTCAGTAGAGACATTGAAAACGGAAATGAACTTGAAAGTGCACCGCTTTCCTCTGAAGAACAAGCTATACAAATACTCAATAGGTATCTTCAATCAGGAATTTATTCAAATCCAGCTTCAAACCAAAAAACAAATAAAATTGCGGAGCAATGTTTCGAACAATTTGGCTATAATACACACGTAATTACTCAATATTTGGGAGCTCTTATTTGCCAACAAGAACTTAGCAATGAGCAACTCTGCAGAAAAGCAGGAATCCTTTCCAACAAAGCTGGACAAGCTGTAAACTGGGATGTTTTCTTAACAAATGCACAGGATTTAGTTTCTTCCCTTAATACACCCAGACCTGCTCCCACTCAAACTTGCAGCCCGCATCTGTTATAATTTCAACGAGCCTCTGATTATGGCACTTGTGAGAGTTGTTAATCTTTGTTAAGATATTAATAAAGGTTAACGCCTCCTCCCCCACCCTTGCATAAAAAGGATCATAAATATGCGCGTTCTTTTGGTTGAAGACGATACTTCTACAGCGAAATCCATTGAGCTTATGCTCAAATCCGAAGGCTATATTATTGATGCCACCGATTTGGGTGAGGATGGCCTGGATCTGGGTAAGATCTATGATTACGACATTATTATTCTCGACCTCATGCTACCGGATATGGATGGCTATGATGTCTTAAAATCTTTGCGCGATTCCAAAATCGATACGCCGATCCTTATTCTCTCTGGCTTGGCCGAGATGGATAAT